>JAOIOX010000047.1 GCA_028140765.1 Prochlorococcus sp. AH-736-N03
AGTTGGTCTAACAACGAAAATTGGTTCGATTTTGTATCCGACATCAAAATTAAGTATCCAAGAATTAATTTAGGCTCTGCCTCCATAGTCAATAAGAAATCAATAGAAGATTCTTTAAAAATTGGATTAAATTTTTCGATGATGAAATTTTGGGATAAAGATCTTTTCAATTATGCGCAATCAAAAAATTATCTATTAATTCCTGGAATTAATAATTTAAAAGATCTTAAGGAAGCGATAGATTTAAATTGCAAAATTATCAAAATTTACCCAATAAAAAGTAAAGATAGTTCGATAAATATACTCAACTATAAAAATATTGATTTCATTGCTGCTGGAGGACTATCAATCAATGATTTAAAAACTTATAAATTTTTAGGGTATAAAGCAGTCGTAATTGGAGATAAAGCTATCAAAAATAAAAAATTTGATCCAAAAATATATGAATGGCTAAAAAATAATTAAGTTAAGAATAAATATAATTTATTAAACAAAACTACTACTTATTTATTAAGTCACATTGAGCATGATTTAGAAGCAAATGATCAGCAAGTACTAAAGCTACCATAGCATCAACCATGGGAACTGCTCTTGGTAGAACGCATGGATCGTGTCTCCCTTTTGCTTTCATAAGTACTTCATTACCTTCAGCATTTACTGTTTTCTGTTCTTTCCCGATGGTTGCTGTAGGTTTAAAAGCTATCTTCATCTCGATATTTTCACCATTACTTATCCCGCCCTGTATACCTCCTGAATTGTTTGATGTTGTTCTTAACTTACTAATATCATCAGACTTGATGAAGGCATCATTATGTTCGCTTCCTTTTAAAAAAGTTCCAGAGAAACCTGAACCTATTTCAAAGCCTTTCGTGGCAGGCAAAGACATCAAAGCCTTTGCTAAATCAGCTTCTAATTTATCAAAAACAGGCATTCCAAGACCAGAGGGAACATTTCTTACCAGACATTCAATAACACCGCCGCAAGAGTCTCCTTGACGCTTTAATTCCTTAATTCTCTCGATCATTTCTGTTGATACCTTTTCATCAGGACATCTAACAATATTAGAATCTATTTTTTTGAGAGAAATCTTCTCTTTATTTATATCAGAATCAATATCATGTATACGCTTTACCCAAGATAGTATTTCAGTGTTGCAGAAGGTTTTTAATAATTGTTTTGCTACAGCACCAGCAGCTACTCTCCCAATTGTTTCTCTAGCAGAGGCTCTTCCACCGCCAGAACTTGCCTGAATTCCATATTTCAGATGATATGTACCATCTGCATGAGAAGGTCTAAATACCTGCTCCAAATTATTATAATCTCCTGGTCTTTGATCCTTATTTCTTACCAACATTGCTATGGGAGTTCCAAGTGTTAACCCTTCCTTTATCCCACTTAATATTTCAATTTTATCTTCTTCATTTCTGGGCGTTGTAATGTCACTTTGGCCAGGTCTGCGCCTATCTAATTCATTTTGTATCAGGTTTATATCTATCTTTAACTTAGGTGGGCATCCATCAAGGATAACTCCTACTGCACCACCATGTGATTCTCCAAAAGTACTAACACGAAAAATTTTTCCAAAACTACTACTCATAGAAATATCAAATGTTTTATTTATATATAAACATTATATGAAACCAATTGAAAATTAAACAAAAAAAAGCCCCCGAAAGGGGGCTTGTAAGTTTAAGAACTTTAAGCTTAACCGATAGCTGGAGCTGAAAGAGCTACTGTTGTAGACTCAGCTGCTGCTAGATCAAGTGGGAAGTTGTGAGCGTTACGCTCGTGCATTACTTCCATACCAAGGTTTGCTCTGTTAAGAACGTCACCCCATGTAGGAACAATCTTACCGTTTGCATCTACAACTGACTGGTTGAAGTTGAAACCGTTAAGGTTGAATGCCATTGTGCAAATACCCATTGAAGTTAACCATACACAAACAACTGGGAATACAGCTAGGAAGAAGTGAAGACTTCTGCTGTTGTTGAAACTTGCATATTGGAAGATCAAACGACCGAAGTAGCCATGAGCTGCAACGATGTTATATGTTTCTTCTTCTTGTCCGAACTTGTAACCATAGTTCTGAGATTCTGTCTCAGTTGTCTCTCTGATTAGAGATGAAGTAACAAGTGAACCGTGCATAGCTGAGAATAAAGATCCTCCGAACATACCAGCAACACCAGCCATGTGGAATGGGTGCATAAGGATGTTGTGCTCTGCCTGGAAAACAAACATAAAGTTGAATGTTCCAGAGATACCTAGAGGCATTCCGTCAGAGAATGAACCTTGACCGAATGGATATACAAGAAATACTGCGAAAGCTGCTGAAACTGGTGCAGAGTATGCAACACAGATCCATGGACGCATACCTAAACGGTATGAAAGCTCCCACTGTCTTCCCATGTATGCTGAGATACCAATTAGGAAGTGGAAAATTACAAGCTGGTAAGGACCACCGTTGTATAACCACTCATCTACAGTAGCTGCTTCCCAAATTGGGTAGAAGTGTAGACCAATAGCGTTAGATGAAGGAACAACTGCACCTGAGATGATGTTGTTTCCGTATAGGAATGAACCAGCAACTGGCTCTCTAATTCCGTCGATGTCTACTGGTGGTGCTGCGATGAATGCAACGATGAAGCAAGCCGCTGCTGTAAGAAGGCATGGAATCATTAAGACGCCGAACCAACCAACATAAATTCTGTTGTTAGTTGATGTTACCCACTCACAAAACTGTGGCCAACCTTTTAACAGCGAAGAACGCTGCTGTTGAATAGTTGTCATGAGTTCGTAAAGTATGTCTCTAAAGTGAGACGTGTAAGTAAAAACGGAAAATAAATTCCGCTTCGAAGATTTTAGACCAAATTCGCTAAAAATGTGTAAATATTTTTTCTTTAAGTAAACTTATTTTTTGGAAAACAAGAGAAAAGAACTTCCATGTCTTAATATTTTCTTTGTTATTGAGGATTCAACTTGGTAATAATCGAATGGCTTCTTAACGGAAAAAGATCTAGAGAGGTAGTTTCCTTGAGAGAGGCTAAGCATAGAAGACTGCAATTAGAGGCTTTTGGAGCTGTTATTTATTGGAGTGAAAGAATTTAGGTTTTTAAGGTTTAAAAATTAAAAAAAAAAATATTAGTATAAAATATTAAATAAACTTATCTATAAAATAAAAAATCCTTATTAGTTTTCAACGATTTATTGTTCAGGTTTCTTAATTTAAAAACTTTCAAACTCTTGAACCCATTGTTTTTTGGAACAAATCACTTCTTTTTTTGTGTAGCTCATGGCAATTTTTTTTTCCTTATAAGCGACTTCTCCAATAAAAACAGGCCAAATCAATTGGTCCCGTTCATATTTGTGGATTATTCCTTGGCTATCCAGAAATAATGGATCTCCTTTTTTAATCATTTTCCAATCTTGGTTTATTCTCTCAGGATGAATTATGCCATCAATATCTCCCTTTTCATCTCTCGGATAATCTATACTCCCTTGATGAACGTGAACCACTAATTCATTTGGAAGTTCTATAAGTTTATTTTTTAATTTATCTATCTCTTCCCTTAGGGAGCTAATTATTAGAGAGAATCTATTTATAATATTTTGATCATAAAAATTTTGTGCGACAGCTCCTATTTCAATAACTAAACCACATGGCCAAGCTTCTACAAGAAAACCTGTTTGGGCTTCATCTTTTTCGTGCAAATAAATAGGCAATCCAAATTTGTTCTGCAGTAATGCAGCTAAACAAAAATCTTTGGATCTCCTCCCATACATAACAATGCTTGTTCCCATATTTGCAGTAGTGGTGTGCAAATCGATTGCAATTTGACAGGGTTTAGATCCATCAATTCCAAATTTATCTACTAAAAAATTGGCTCTATTAGTTTCATAAAAGCTATTCTTGTGTTGATCAAAATTCTCACTTTCTTTAAAAGATCTATTTAAATCTACATCTACATATCTGCAACCTTTTTCATAGGCA
Organism: Prochlorococcus sp. AH-736-N03; assembly: GCA_028140765.1. GTDB lineage: Bacteria > Cyanobacteriota > Cyanobacteriia > PCC-6307 > Cyanobiaceae > Prochlorococcus_A. Next base: position 3,989 of record JAOIOX010000047.1, read on the forward strand.
GCAGGATTACCTATGATGTACTCATACTCAATACCATTATTTAAACTATTTTCCTTTCTGTTAAATTGCTTAACAGCCCAAACAGGATTAATTTCATTCCCATGAGTGCCTGAAACGATAAGTATTCTATGAACAGTCATTTTTTCTTTAAAAATAAAATTTCATGCAAAATAAATACCTTATAAAGGCCTCCAGAAAATTCTGGTTTTGGTTTTGGACCAAATTAATGAATGGCTTCGCGCCATCAGATTTACATGGTAATTATAAAAGGCCTAAAGGTATAACCATTAATAGTGAATACAATATAAATAATGAGAATGGACAAATTTATTTATTAGTAGGTCATTCTTGTCCATGGTGTCAAAGAACTTTACTCGTACACGAAATAAAAGATTTATCTAAAAAAGTTAAAGTAATTTTTTTAAAGGCAGATGTTGAGCATGGCGAATGGATTTTCAATACAAAGATTAAGGGATGTATAAGACTTTCAGACCTTTACAAAAAAGCTAATAAAAAGATTATTTTTAGAGCAACATTACCTCTTTTAATTAACTTTGTAAAAGATGAAGTAAATATTCTTTCTAATGAAAGTTCACAGATTATAAGACTGCTCAATTCAATAAAAAGTGAATCGAAATATCAGGCATTAAGTATTAAAGATGGTAATCAAAAATTTTTAGATTTAATTAATAACAGCATTAATGATGGCGTATATAGATGTGGTTTCGCCAGAAACCAGTCAGCTTACAAAAAAGCAAGTGAAAAACTTTTCGCAGCTATAAATGAAATTGAAAATTTACTACAGAAAAATAAAGGGGACTGGATATTTGGAGAAGAGTTAACCTTCGCAGATATTTACCTATTCCCAACGCTTATAAGATGGGAATTGATATACAGCAAACTTTTCAAATGTACTGAACAAGAACTATCAAGTTTTGAAAAGATTATTGAATGGAGATTAAAATTCTTTAAATTATCTAACGTAAATAGGACATGCTTCGACAATGAATGGAAAAAAGATTACTACAAAGCTTTATTCCCTTTAAACCCAAATCAAATTATCCCAGTTCTACCATCGCTAAAAGAAATAATGAAAGTAGAGACCAAAAAAATAAATTAATCAATTTCAAAAAAAATGATGTTGTAATGAACACTTATTTAGTTCATAGATAATGCAATTTCATCAGAAATTAACTATGTTATGTATGTCTACTAAAGTACGAAAAGCTTAAAATGAAATCCATTGACGAACACATCCAAAAAGATCAATCGGAAATCGAATCTGCAAAAGCAGAGGGCAATCTTCCAAAGGTCAGACATCTAACTGAAGAGCTAAAAGAACTCGAAGAGTATAAGGATCATCATCCAGATGATAAACATGACCCTAATGCTTTGGAACTATTCTGCGATGCCAACCCGGATGAACCAGAATGTCTTGTTTATGATGATTAAGTTTTCTTTTGACAGATAATGCACAATAAAAAAGGGCTCCAAAAGCCCTTTTTTTTATTTATTAATTCTATTAGTAATCTCTATTAAAGTCGGATGGACTTCCAGT
>JAOIOX010000048.1 GCA_028140765.1 Prochlorococcus sp. AH-736-N03
ATTTTGCAGCGCCTCTTAAATAAGGGTGCTTTATTGCATAATTAGGTGGCAATAAAACTTGAGCCATCATTCTTATACAAAAATCAACATCATTAGATACGTGCATTTGTTGGCAGTCTATAAAGGCTACTGAATCAAGTCCATTAAATTTTCTTGCAATTGAAGCGGGAAAACATGCATTTAAGTCTTTTGTCGCTGTAAATGTAATGGATAATATGTTCGTCTTAATCAGATCGTTGCGTTTAATTAATTCATCAATTAATTCCACTACGGCAACTTCTATTTCCCTAACAGAATTCCCAGATGCTGTAGTGGCACCACGAATAAATGTAATTTTATAATCATCTTTCATCTTTTCAGACATATCGATTTAAGGCTTGTATAACCAAAGTACTTTATTAGATGAGTCAAACTCAAAAAAGATATTATTGATAATTTTCTCAATCATTTTACTTCCGGGAATTAGTCCAAGTATTTTTTTCTTTTTCTTACCAAATGTTAGGGGTTGAATTTTAGGGTCAATATTAACCATCTCTGCAGCTAGTTCCCTTGCAACAAATTCATCTCCAACCTCATCAACTAGTCCTAATTCTTTCGCTTGAGTACCAGTGAAAATCCTCCCATCGGCAAATTTCCTTACTTCTTCAACAGGTAAATTTCTTCCATCAGCAACAGCTTCAGTAAATTGTTTGTAGCTTTCATCAATTAGGCCTTGAAGCAATCTCCTGCCTTCCTCGCTTAAAGGCTTATCAGGAGAAAGTATATCTTTAAATACACCGCTTTTAACGGTTTCAAATTTAATGCCAACTTTATCTAATAATTCAGATAAATTATTTCCTCTTATAATCACACCAATGGAACCTGTAATTGTTCCTGGATTCGCAACTATTTTGTCAGATGCAACACCAATGTAAACACCTCCAGATGCTGAGATATTACCAAAGCTAGCGATGACTTTACATCCTTTATCTTTTAGTCTTTTAATAGCAGAATATATTTCTTGGCTATCTCCGACAGTACCACCTGGTGAATCAATTCTCACGATTAAAGCAGGAAATTCTCTATCCTCAATTTGTTTAAGAGCTTTAAGGACAGAAACTCTTGTTGAGCTTGTAATAGGCTCATCTATAACAATGCGAGCCATTCTTTTTTTTGACTTTCGTCTAAAAGGCCAAATCATTCTTTTAAGGTAAAAACATAAAACTACTTTAAAAAGATTATCAGCAGAACTAATGAATTCAATCCTAAATTGGTTTTTAATGATCCTCCCTTTTGCACTTTGGGGTACTTCAATGGCAGCTATGACTCCCTTAGTATCTAATGCTGGCCCGGAGTTTGTGGCTTCTTTAAGATTACTTCCTGCAGGGATTCTTGTTCTAATTACAACATATTTGTTAAAAAGAGATTTAAAAATTTATAAGTGTGATTTTAAGTGGTTTTTTGTCTTTACAATTGTCGATGCTACTTTTTTTCAGCTTTTTTTAACTTATGGTATCGAAAAGACTGGAGCAGGTTTAGGCTCTGTCTTAATTGATTCTCAACCGCTTTTGGTAGCTATTTTAGCAAGAGCAATTTTTGGAAATTTAATTAATCCAATAGGTTGGTTAGGACTACTTTTCGGATTGGGAGGAATAGTATTTTTAGGAGTTCCACAAGAATTTTTAGGTAATTGGTGGTTGATGTCTGAAAAGTCTATAAATGATGTTGCTTTTAACTTTGGAGAGCTATGGATGCTTGCAGCTTCTTTAGCTATGGCATTAGGAACAATTTTAATTAGATTTACTTGTACTAAAAGTGATCCAGTTGCAGTTACAGGTTGGCATATGGTTTTGGGAGGTTTGCCCTTAATTTTTAAGCACTGCTTACAATCAAGTTTCAAAATAATTCCAGATTGGTCACTATTTGATTGGGGACTTATGTCATTTGCAAGTATTTTTGGAGGGGCAATAGCGTATGGATTGTTTTTCTATTTTGCCAATAATAAAGAAATAACTGGATTTAGTACTCTTGCATTTTTAACTCCTGTATTTGCTCTTCTTAGTGGAGGTGTTTGGTTAGATGAAAGGCTCACTAATGTTCAGTGGATTGGAGTAGTGTTTGTTCTTATCTCGGTATTTCTTGTTAGCCAGCGAAAGAGTTTATGGGAAAATAAGTTTTCTGACACTACTATTTAATTAGTGTCTTTTTGTAAAAAGTCTCATAATGCGAATAGTTTTGATTAGTACTCCAATAGGATTCTTGGGTAGTGGTAAAGGTGGTGGTGTGGAATTAACTTTAAATTCTTTAGTTTCAGGTTTAATTTCTTTAGGTCATTCTGTTGAGGTTGTAGCTCCAAAAAATTCTAAGTTACATGAAAGTAATGTAAATGCGAAATTACATTTTGTGGAAGGTGAAGATCAAATTAGTTGGCAACATCAAGATTTCAAATCTCACGTAAGTATTCCAGATAATTCACTTTTAGCGGGAATGCTTGAAAAGGGAATAGATATTGCTAAACATGCAGACGTATTGTTGAACATGTCCTATGATTGGTTGCCTATCTGGATGACACTAAATTTAGAGCTACCCATTGCACATATTATTAGTATGGGTTCTGAAAGTTCGGTAATTAGTAATTTAATCTCTAAGGTATATGCTAAATATCCAAATAATTTTGCTTTTCATTCGAAAATGCAAGCTAATGATTATCCATTCATAGAAAAACCAACAATTATTGGGAATGGGTTTAATTTAGACAATTATATTTTTCAAGATTCAGTAAAGGGGCCCTTGGCATGGGTTGGAAGAGTGGCTCCAGAGAAAGGTTTGGAGGATGCAGTTTATGTCGCAGATCAACTTGGCGAAAAATTAAAAGTATGGGGATTTATAGAAGATGAGATGTATGCCTCAAAGATAGAAAAATCATTCCCTCAAGGAGCTATAGATTGGATGGGGTTTTTATCAACCGATGAATTACAAAAAGAACTTGGTAAATGCAGAGGGTTGCTAAATACTCCGAAGTGGAATGAGGCATATGGGAACGTTATTGTTGAGGCTTTAGCCTGTGGTGTGCCTGTTGTAGCTTATAAAAGGGGAGGACCTAGCGAAATTATTCAGCATGGCCAAACTGGTTATCTTGCTAATCCTGACGATAAAAAAAATATGCTTTCTTATGTTGAGATTATTGAAAAAATAAAGCGTCAGAAATGTAGAGAATGGGTAGAAAAAAATGCCTCCGCAGATATATTTGCTAACAAGGTTGTTAACTGGCTTAATAAGGTAATGCATGAATATAAATAATATTAAATGATTCTTCTTAACTTAAAAAAAAGGCTTATAACCTTACTGATAGTTTTAGTTTGTGGGATCATTATATTTTTTTTAGGTTTAGGTACTACAGGACTGGTGGATGAAACTCCCCCTTTATTTGCTGCTGCGGCAAGGGCGATGAGTGAATCTGGTGACTGGATTACTCCAAAGGTCAATGGAATGTTCCGTTTTGATAAGCCTCCATTAATATATTGGCTAATGGGTTTTTTTTACTCATTGCCGAAAAACGAGATTTGGGATAGTTACGGGACACTCTCAGCAAGACTTCCTTCAGCTTTGGGATCACTATTTTTAATGTTGATGATTGGAGATACTTTGTTTTGTTGGCCACAGAAGAGTGATAGGCAATTCCTCACTCCAGTAGTTGCATCATTAGGCTTTGCTTTGTCTCCACTAATAATTATCTGGAGTAGAACTGCTGTGAGTGATGCCCTTTTAACCGGAACCTTGGGGATAAGCCTGCTTTTGTTTTGGAGAAGAATGGCAAGTGAAAATAATGATCAATGTATTTCAGCGTGGGTATTTTTAGGTTTTGCAATTCTAACTAAAGGACCTGTTGCATTTGTTTTGGCATTATTGACTATTTCATCTTTCTTGTTTAGTCAGAAGAATTGGAAAACGTTGCTCTGTAAGATAAACCCTAAGAAAGGTTTTTTAATAACAATTCTTATAAGTGTTCCATGGTATATATTAGAACTCATAAAAGAGGGAAAGCCTTTTTGGGACAATTTTTTTGGCTACCATAATTTTCAAAGATATACCTCAGTTGTAAATAATCATGCCGAACCATTTTGGTTTTTTCTCTACATAATGGTATTGGCTTCATTACCCTTCACGCCTTTTTTGTATCACGGGATATTTAAAGCCTTTAAGGATTTCTTGAAAAGTTCAAAACAAAGTTGCAATGTCACTGAGACCCTTTATACCTATTCTCTATGTTGGTTAATATCAGTTTTGATTTTCTTTAGTCTTTCTGCTACAAAACTACCAAGCTATTGGTTGCCAGCAATTCCAGCAGCGGCAATCTTAATTAGTAATAGCTTTATAAACTTAAAAAGTTTAAGTAAAAGTTATCTATATTTATGGATTTTTAATATTTTAATTTTGTTCGGTGTTTCGATGGCATTCTTCTTATCAAATAATTGGTTAAGTTTAATAAATGATCCCGAAATGCCTAATCTTGCATCTGAACTAATAAGCTCTGGGATAATTTTTAAAGCCAAATTATTCTTCTCTTCATTTACACTGCTTGCAATAATTTTATTTTCTTTAAAATCCAGAAATATCCTTCTTTATCTTCAAATTTTACTTTTAATAGGACAATTCTCTTTGATGTCGCCAATTAGAAAATTAGCAGATACTTCTAGGCAATTACCTTTGAGAAACATCTCAAAATTAATTTTAGATATTCGCGAGGGGAGGGAAACTTTAGCAATGATTGGTATAAGAAAGCCTTCATTGCATTTTTATTCCAGGCAAATAGTTTTTTATGAACCAAGCACTGAAGAGGGATTAATTAATCTGTCAGACAGGCTAAATACTGATAGGCGAAAAAATTATGAGGATCAACCCGATTATGAATACAAATCTATATTGGTCGTCATAGATGAATACTCTTCCCGCAGACAGCAATGGTCAAAAATTAACCATCAAAAATTGGGTAAATTTGGGATTTATAATCTATGGCGAATTCAAAAAAGTGATTTAAATAAGAATTCTGAATTTCTAGTAAATAGTGGCTATAAATCCGACTGGAAAAATAGAAAAGTTGAAAAATTTTAACAAAGTCTTTTTTTAAGAAGAGCTTTTTTTAGATCATCAAGGCTGCACTTGCTAGGTATATCTATATTATTCAAATCTTCCATTAATTCGAGATCGATGACAGAATCTTCGGCTAAAAAACTAAAAACTTCATTAATGCTTATTCCCATGTCTTGAGCCATTTCAGAGATAAGCCGTAGAGTATCCCT
>JAOIOX010000049.1 GCA_028140765.1 Prochlorococcus sp. AH-736-N03
GGCAAGGCAATGAATGTAACACCAGCAGTCCTTAAACAGATTGAAAGGAAGAAAGAAAAAGAAAAAATCGCTGCTGATAAATTAAAGCAAGAAGCTTTAGATTTCCAAACCGCATTATCTACAATAGGTAGATTCACCATCAAAAAACAAGTTGGAGAAGATGGTGTCCTTTTTGGAACGGTTACCAATGGAGATGTTGCCGAAGCAATAGAAGCGGCAACTAAAAAAGAAATTGATAGAAGAAACATTACAGTTCCTGATATTCATAATTTAGGATCCTTTACTGCAAAAATAAAATTGCATCCAGAAGTAAATGCAGAAGTAAATATTGAAGTAACAAGTTAATCAATTTGTTGCATTATTTTCAAAAGTAGCCAGAGTATATATCTAAGCAATTAAAGATATGGTTTCCGTACCTTTTCCAAATAATGGGCAAAATAAAAATTTTAAAAAGGATTTTAATAGTGAAAATGCTGGATTAGTTCCTCCTCAAAACGTTCAAGCAGAGGAAGCTGTTCTTGGTGGCATACTTCTTGATCCAGACGCGATCGGAAGAATTGCAGACTTAATTAAACCTGAAGCTTTTTATATAAATGCCCATCAAGAGATTTATAGAACAGCATTAATGTTGCATACCCAGGGTAAACCAACTGATTTAACATCAATGAGTGCTTGGTTAGCGGATAATGGATCACTAGAAAAAATTGGAGGAAACAGCAAACTAGTAGAACTTGTTGAAAATGTTTCCTCTACAGCTTCCATAGAACAAGTTGCTAATTTAATTAACGACAAATTCCTGAGAAGGCAACTTATCAGATCTGGAAATGAAGTGGTTCAACTAGGTTTTGATCAAACTCAAGATACTAATGAAGTTCTAGATAAAGCAGAGCAAAAAATATTTGAAATCAGTCAAGAAAAACCTTCAAAAGGTCTGACTCAAGCAGCTGAAATCCTTACAAGTACTTTCAATGAAATAGAGTCAAGATCATTAGGTACTTCAGTAGCTGGAATTCCTGTAAATTTCTACGATCTTGATGCGATGACACAAGGTTTTCAAAGAAGTGATTTAATAATTGTTGCCGGAAGACCTTCAATGGGGAAAACTTCAATAGTTCTTAATCTGGCTAAAAATGTTGCTCAATCTCAAGATTTACCTGTGTGTGTATTTAGCCTTGAAATGAGTAAAGAACAGTTGACATATAGATTACTCTCTATGGAAGTTGGAATCGAGAGTGGCAGGCTAAGAACAGGAAGATTACAACAAGATGAATGGCCTTTACTCGGAGAAGGTATCAATTCACTAGGTCAATTACCAATATTTATAGACGACAAGCCTAACTTAAGTGTTTTAGAGATGAGATCTCTCTGCAGAAGATTAATAGCTGAACAAAAAAAAGAACTTGGATTAATTGTGATTGATTACCTGCAATTGATGGAAGGATCAACCCCTGATAATAGAGTGCAGGAACTATCACGAATAACAAGAGGTCTTAAAAGCATGGCCAGAGAATTAAAAGTACCAGTAGTAGCTTTATCTCAGCTTAGTAGAGGAGTAGAGTCTAGAACAAATAAAAGACCAATGTTAAGCGATCTAAGAGAATCAGGATCTATTGAACAAGACGCAGATTTGGTATTAATGATTTATAGAGATGAATACTATAATCCAGAGACTGAAGATAGAGGAATTACAGAAATCATTGTCACTAAACATAGAAATGGACCCGTAGGAACTGTTAAATTATTATTTGAACCTCAATTTACGAGATTTAGGAATTTAGCTAATTAAATCGCTCCTAAAATGCAAGATCATCACTCAACAAATGAATCTTTTGATGTCATCGTTATTGGAGGAGGACATGCAGGATGTGAAGCAGCTATAACAACAGCAAAATTAGGATTTTCTACAGCCTTATTTACAATCAATTTAGATAGGATTGCCTGGCAACCTTGCAACCCTGCTGTTGGCGGCCCAGCAAAAAGTCAGTTGGTACATGAAGTTGATGCGTTAGGTGGAATTATTGGTAAATTAGCTGATGAGACAGCAATACAAAAAAGAATATTAAATGCAAGTAGAGGTCCAGCAGTATGGGCATTAAGAGCTCAGACAGATAAAAGAGAATACTCAAAAAAGATGATTGAAATACTACAAAATACAGATAATTTATCTTTAAAAGAAGCAATGATTACTGAACTAGATATCGCAAAAACTGCAGAAATTGGCTTGAACTCAAAAAAAATCTTAAAAAAAAGAATCAAAGGTGTAAGGACTTTCTTTGGTAGTTATTATTCAGCAAGATCAGTTATCATAACAGCTGGTACGTTCTTAGAAGGAAGAATATGGATAGGAAATAAATCAATGTCAGCTGGTAGATCGGGCGAACAAGCAGCAAAAGGTCTTACTCAAAATTTGCACGAAATTGGTATTAAAACAGAACGTTTAAAAACAGGAACTCCAGCAAGAGTTGATAAAAGAAGTATCATTTTTGATGAATTAGATATTCAACCAAGCACTGCAGCAGATAAATATTTTTCGTTTGACCCAGATATAAAAAATAATATGCCTCAAGTTAGTTGTCACATCACAAGAACAACTACCAAAACACATCAACTAATTCGAGACAATTTACATTTAACTCCTATTTACGGCGGTTTTATTGATAGTAAGGGACCCAGATATTGTCCATCAATTGAAGATAAAATCGTTAAATTTGCTGATAAAGAATCACATCAAATTTTCTTAGAACCAGAAGGAATTAATACCCCTGAAATATATGTACAAGGATTTTCTACAGGTTTACCCGAAAATATTCAATTAGAACTTTTAAGAACCTTGCCTGGATTAAATGAATGTAAAATGTTGCGACCAGCATATGCTGTGGAGTATGACTATATACCTGCAACACAGCTCCAAACATCACTCGAAACGAAAGAAATTGAATATTTATTTAGCGCGGGACAAATTAATGGGACTACTGGTTATGAAGAAGCAGCAGCACAAGGATTAGTTGCAGGAGTCAATGCGACAAGAAAACTAAGCAAAAAAGATCCAATAATCTTCACTAGAGAAAGCAGTTATATAGGAACAATGATCAATGATTTAATTACCAAAGATCTCAAAGAACCGTATAGAGTTTTAACAAGTAGGAGTGAATATAGGTTAACTCTTAGAGGAGATAATGCGGATAGGAGATTAACCCCATTAGGTTATGAAATAGGGCTAATTAATGAGAAAAGATGGTCGGCATATCAAGAAAAAATGAAACTTCTCGAGGAAGAGAAATTTAGATTGAATAACACTCGTTTAAAAAATACCGAGGAAATATCAAAAAAAATAGAATTAGAAACGGGATCAAAGATCAAAGGCTCAACAACTTTGAAGGAACTCTTAAAAAGACCAAACTTTCATTATTCAGATCTAATTAAATATAATTTGACTGAAAAAAATCTAGTCTCTTCAATACAGGAAGGTGTTGAAATAGATATTAAATACGAGGGTTACCTTAAAAGGCAAAAAAACAACATTGAACAAATAAATCGTCAAAACTGTAAATCTCTGCCTCAAGAAATAAATTATGAAAAGATAGATACATTATCTTTAGAAGCTAGAGAAAATTTGAATAAGATAAAGCCGAAAAATTTTGGTGATGCCTCAAAAATTCCTGGAGTAAGCAAAGCTGATTTAACTGCATTACTTGTTTGGCTAAAAATAAGAGAAATAAAAAAAGAAAAGGCAAATATTTTTGTCGAAAAAAAGTTATCATCTTAAAAGCATTACGTCTGAGCACTGAATAATAAACTTTTTAACTCACCGAATATTTTATGGGAAGAAAAAGCCTCTACTTTTTTAGTGAAAAATTCACTACCAAAAATATCTGGTCCATGGAAATTAATGCTGCTTGGGGATGGAAGTCCAACTAGACATTTACAGCTTTTAACTAATCAAGAGACAAAAATTAAGTTAATTTCAATGCGAGTTGATCCTCTATTCATTGAAGAAGGTCCGAAAGAATTAAATCAATTAAATGGACCTTTAATTAGAAGACAAGTATGGATTAAAAACAATAAAAAAAACCTAGCATGGGCTGAAAGTTGGTGGAATGCAGAACAAGTTAATGAAAATTTAAAAGCCAAAGAAGAACCAATTTGGAAGAACTTAACACAAGACAGATCAGAATTGTTTAGGGAAGTTGACCGAATTTCACTTGTTAATTCAAATTGGTTAGAGGATCAATTTTGTTTTAAAGGTCCATTCTGGTCAAGAAATTATAGATTTTTTCGAGACAAAAAGCCCTTAACAGTTATTAGAGAAGTATTCAATCCACATTTAGAAAGTTTATTAGGCTATTCAGGAATTAAAGAATTTGCGAAACTATACTCTTCTTCTTCTTGATCTAGGAAAATTTCTTGATTTTGATTGAACTTGTTGGTTTGATTGAACTCTCGAAGTATTATTCTCTTTTTCTGAAGCTCTTTGCCATCTTTCAACTTTGAAATCCATTTCATCTGGCCAATCTTCGTCCTTACTCTCTCTCACATAAGGTAATTTTTTTTGCTCAGTGGTATTTGTATTTTTTGGTTGCCTTAAAGATATTGCTTCTAAAGGTCTTTTTGATTGCTTTTTAGCAGATTCATAAAAATTTGATTCCCTAGAAAATGTCTTAATATCGCTGTTATCATCGTAAAAATTTTCATCATTCCAATCATCATTGTCTTCATCAAAAAATAAATCCACTTTTTCAGATACCCATCTTCCTACTTTTTTCACACTCTTACTTGTAATTCCTTGTGCAATTTCTGAGATAATATGACCAAAATTATGGAATTGTTTCCCATTACGAGAAAAC
>JAOIOX010000005.1 GCA_028140765.1 Prochlorococcus sp. AH-736-N03
TGATGATGTAAAGGTTTCTCTCGGTCCTGACAATGCAAATCCTGGTCAAGTCATAATTTTTTTAGACCTTAGCGAGCAAAAAACAGGATCATTAACAGGTGGACTTGGTTATAGTAATAGTTCAGGAATCTTCGCCACGATTGGTTTGCAGGAAACAAATGCTCTAGGAAGAGCATGGTCTACAAATTTAAATCTAAATTTTGGAGAATATTCAACTACTTATAATTTTTCACTATCTGATCCTTGGATAAAAGGAGATAAACATAAAACATCTTTTAGAACAAATCTTTTTGCAAGTAGAGATTATCCACAAGAATTTAAAAGTGAAAAAAATGGGAGATTTTATGCAGTAGATGATCAAACTCCATCTAGCTCTGATACTTTTTCATCAGTAGTTTTAGAAAAAACAGGAGGTGGATTTTCTTTCTCAAGGCCGTTAAATGGTGGAGATCCATTTAAGGTCGCTAAATGGAGAGTTCTTGCAGGAATGAATTTTAAGAAAGTAAAGATGATTGATGGCGATGGAAACAAAAGACCTTTTGCAGATAGGACGCCAACTACAACCAGAAATAATATAAGCGATATTATTTGTATTGGATTTACTCCAAATGATGGTTCATGCCCTGATGAAAATACATTAGTTAGTGTTATTGCAAGTGCATCTAGAAATAATTTGAATAATTACACCAATCCAACTTCAGGAAATAAATTAACTCTTGGTACTGAACAGTTTGTCTCAATGGGAAAAAATTCACCAACTTTTAATAGAATGAGAGCCTCATATTCATTTTTTATACCAACAAAATTAATAAATTTAACGAAAGCATGTAGGTCTAGTGATGCCACTAGTGAAGACTGTCCTCAAGCTATTGGGTTTCAATTTAAGGCGGGAACTATTCTTGGGGAATTACCTCCTTACGAAGCATTTTGTATGGGAGGGACATCTTCTATTAGAGGATGGGCATCGTGTGATTTGGCTGTAAGTAAAAGTTTTGTTGAAGGCACCGTAGAATATAGATTCCCTCTTTGGAGAATGATATCAGGAGCTTTATTTTTTGATGCAGGAAGTGATTTAGACTCTCAAAATGATGTCCCAGGAAAACCTGGCAAATTGTTGCAGAAATCAGGTTCTGGTTATTCGCTTGGAGGTGGAGTTGGGGTTAAAACGCCAATTGGTCCATTAAGGTTAGATGTTGCTAGCAAGGACCTAACTGGAGATATGAGATATACACTTGGAGTAGGATGGAAGTTTTAAGTGTTTTCTTGGCCTGCTAATTATGATTCCTGCTACACCCTGGCTGGAGTTATCTCCAGAGAAGGTATAGGTCTTCATAGTGGAGAAAAAACAAGAGTTTTAATTTCTCCTTACGAAAAAGAAGGGTATTATGTTTCTTTCAAGGAAAAACCTGGCGAGATTTTCAAGCTTACTCAAGATTTAATTGGAAGTACCATGCTTTGTACGGCGGTTAAATTAGGGGGTAAAAATTTGTATACTATAGAGCATTTATTATCTTCACTTGCCGGTTGTGGCTTGAGTTATATACATATTGAGGTTGATGGGAAAGAGATTCCTCTTTTAGATGGATCGGCAATCCAGTGGGTTAGAGATTTTGAAGAAGTAGGGATAAAAAAGGCACCTAGACCAGATAATTTTTTTCAAGAAATTAATAAATCAATAATTTTAAATAAAGAAGACTCAGTCATAGCAGTAACTCCTTCTGAAAAAATTACAATTATATCCACTATAAGTTTTGCCTATAAAGCAATTGGAAATCAAACTTTTGTGATTGATTTAAATCCAAAAAGTTTTGTTGAAATGATCGCTCCTGCGAGAACATTTGGTTTTAAAGATCAATTTCAAGAGTTAAGAGAACTTGGATTAATAAAAGGCGGTAGTTTGGCAAATGCCATTGTTTGTGACGATGAAAAATGGGTTAATCCACCATTAAGATTTGATGATGAACCAATAAGACATAAAATTTTGGACCTAATTGGGGACTTGGCTTTGGTAGGGTTACCTAAGGCTCAAATTTTAGTCTATAAAGGATCACATTCTTTAAACGCTTTGTTGGCCTCATCGCTAAAAAATTAACTTTATCTTTAATTGTTTTGGAAAAGAAATTATCCAATGAAAATAATCAACTTTCCTCTGAGCACATACTAGGTTTATTACCTCATAGATATCCTTTTGCTCTTGTGGACAAGGTTATAGAGAATATTCCAGGGGAGAGAGCTGTTGCAGTAAAAAATGTAACTCTGAATGAGCCTCAATTTCAGGGACACTTTCCTGAGAGACCCTTGATGCCTGGAGTTCTTATTGTTGAATCAATGGCTCAAGTTGGTGGAATTATTGTAACGCAAATGCCTGATCTTCCAAAAGGGCTTTTCGTTTTTGCTGGAATCAATAATGTTAAATTCAGAAAACCAGTTGTGCCTGGAGATCAACTGATAATTTCTTGTGAGTTATTGTCGATTAAAAGACAAAGATTTGGGAAGGTTAAAGGTGAGACTCACGTTGATGGGAAGTTGGTTTGTGCTGGAGAATTAATGTTTTCATTAGTTGATTAGAGATATGGATCTTAAAAATACTGAATCATTCTCAGGCTTTAGTGGTGTAAAAGTACACCCAAATGCGTTTGTTGATCCAAGGGCCGAATTACATGACGGGGTTATTATCTCTCAAGGAGCTGTTGTTGGTCCTGATGTGACTATAGGGAAAGGATCTGAAATAGGACCGAATGCAGTTATTTCTGGAAGAACTCAAATTGGTATGAACAATAAAGTTTTTCCTAATGTTTTTATAGGTCTTGATCCACAGGACCTTAAATATAAAGGTGCCCCTACTGAAGTAATTATTGGAGATAATAATACTTTCAGAGAATGTGTAACTATTAATAAAGCAACTGATGAAGGCGAAAAAACTTTTATTGGCAATAATAATTTGTTGATGGCTTACACTCACATTGGCCATAATTGTGAACTTGGAAATAGGATAGTTTTATCAAATAGTGTTCAAGTTGCAGGCCATGTAAAAATTGAAGATCAAGCTATTATTGGAGGTTGTTTAGGTATTCATCAATTTGTACAAGTTGGATATTTAGCAATGATTGGAGGAATGACTAGAGTTGATAGAGATGTACCTCCTTTTTGTTTAGCTGAAGGGCATCCAGGAAGATTGAGAGGTTTGAATAGAATTGGAATTAAGAGAAGTGGTTTATTAGAAAATAAAGATTTTGACTTAAAAATTCTTCAAAGTACTTGGAATCTACTTTTCAAATCTAATGATACGATTTCAAGTTCATTAGAAAAATTAATGATAGGAGAATTAGATCTTTCATCTTCAAAATTATGTAGTTTTTTAAAAGAGTCAATATCTAAAGAAAGAAGAGGACCAATGCCCATAGTGAATTTATGAATAAAAAGATATTTATAAGTACTGGAGAAGTTTCTGGAGATTTGCACGGAAGTTTGTTAGCAAAAGCATTATTTGATGAAGCCAAAAAAAAATCTATAGATTTAGAAATTTGTGGATTAGGTGGGGAGAGAATGAAGAAAGAAGGTGTAAAAATTCTTCAAGATACTACGTCAATTAGTGCAATAGGAATTTGGGAGGCTTTACCTCTTATTCTGCCAACAATAATAATTCAAAAAAGATTCTATAAATTACTTAAGAAATACCCCCCAGATTGTTTAATATTGATTGACTATATGGGTCCAAATATAAAAATTGGTACTAAATTAAAAAGATCGAAGACAAAAATTCCAATTTTTTACTATATCGCTCCCCAAGAGTGGGCTTGGAGGGTTGGGAACAATACTACAACAAATCTAATAAAATTTTCTGATAAAATTTTTGCGATTTTCAAGAAAGAAGCAGCATTTTACAAAAAGAGGGGCGGAAATGTTTTATGGGTTGGACATCCAATGATGGATTTGACAAAAAAACTTCCTCTGAAGAAAGATGCTAGAACTATTCTCAACCTTCGCCCAGATCAAAACATCATTCTTTTAATGCCCGCATCAAGACCTCAAGAATTGAGGTATATATTACCTACTTTTATGAAGACGGCTAAAAAATTACAACAAAAATATCCAAGTTTGGTTGTCTATATTCCCTCCTGTCGAAGTGCTTTTGATGAAATATTCAAAAAAGCCTTAAGAAAAAATCAAGTTAAAGGATTTGTAATTTCTCAAAAAGATAGCGCAAAATTAAAGCCTTACATTTATTCGCTCACTAAAATTGCTCTTTGTAAATCTGGGACAGTTAATATGGAATTAGCTTTGTATGGAATCCCACAAATTGTAGGTTATAGAGTTAGCTGGGTAACTGCTTTTATTGCAAAAAAGATTCTTAATTTCAAAGTAAGATTTATTTCTCCAGTAAATTTGTTAGTTAATAAATTAATAATCCCTGAGTTTGTGCAGAGAGAATTTGATGAAAAGAAAATTTTCTCCAAATCTTGTAGAATTCTTGAGGGGAAGTCAGAAAAAATAAAAATTAAGAAAGGTTATGCTTTTTTAAAAAAAGAATTGGGAGAAGAGGGCGTAGTCCAAAGAGCTGCAAAAGAAATTATTAATTCTATTATTTGAACTTTATAATAAAAAAATGAAATATTTCCTACCTCTCATAATTGCTCTGTCAATATTTATCCACCCTGTAAACGCTTTTGCCGAGGAATTGATTCTTGCAGGAGGTTGTTTTTGGTGTTTAGAACATGATTTAGAGTCATTAAAGGGCATAAATTTTGTACAAAGTGGATATTCAGGTGGAGATTTACAAAATCCTACCTACGAAAATCATGAAGGACATCAAGAAGTGGTTTTGGTGGACTATGATTCCCAATTGGTAACTTTACCAAAGATACTTAGGCTTTATTTCAGAAATATTGATCCTTTAGACAGCAAGGGGCAATTTTGTGATCGTGGAGATTCTTATAGGCCAGTGATCTTTTTCAAAGATAAAACTGAGGAAAGTTATGCAAAAAATGCTATTGTTGCTGCCTCTAATGAGTTGCGAGTGCCATTAGAAAAATTATCTGTAGAACTAAAATCAAAAGGTCAATTTTGGTTGGCTGAAGAATATCATCAGGATTTCGCTGAGAGAAATGAACTAAAATATAAGTTTTATAGATTCTCTTGTGGGAGAGATCAGAGGTTGGATAAATTGTGGGGTGATAACGCTAGATCATCAAATCTTTGGAATGAATAATTTTAAATTAAGTTATTTATTTTTAATCCATTGAACAAGAGTTTTAACTCCAAAACCAGTTGCACCTGATGGATTAATCCCTTTATTCTTATCAGTCCAACAAGTTCCAGCAATATCAACATGAGCCCATTTAATCTCTGGATCAAAGAATTCCTCTAAAAACAACGCAGCAGTGATTGACCCACCTGCTCTAGGCCCGGTATTTTTCATATCAGCTATATGAGACTTTAACCCTTCTTTATAAGATTTTTGTAAAGGCATTTGCCATAATTCCTCACCAGCCTGGGCTGACGCAGCTTTTAGATCATTTGCTAGATCATCATTATTGCTCCAAAATCCAGCTACATCATTCCCTAACGCCACAACAATAGCTCCTGTTAAAGTGGCAAGATCTATTATTGAATCTGGTTTTAAATTTGATGCGTAAGTTAAAGCATCAGCTAATGTGAGTCTGCCCTCTGCATCAGTGTTATTTATTTCGATTGTCTTTCCATTAGATGCCTTGACTACATCTCCAGGATGTACTGCAGATCCATTTATCATGTTTTCGCAGGATGCCACAATAAAATGTATTTCTAGTCCCTTTGGTTTTATTGCTCCAAGTGCTTTTGCTGCTCCTAAAACCGCAGCGCTTCCACCCATATCATACTTCATCATCTCAATTTGAGAGGCTCCTACTTTCAGATTGTATCCTCCAGAATCAAAGGTTAAACCCTTGCCAACAAGCGCAATCTTTTCTTTTATAGGCCCCTCTGACTTTAAAGTAAGATGTATAAATTTAGGATCTAGATCAGAACCTTTTGCTACAGCTAAATATGCACCCATTCCTAAATCTTCACAATCTTTTGCCTCTAAAATTTTTACTTCCAAGCCATGATCTTTTGCTATTTTAGAGGCCTGTATAGACATTTCCTGAGGGGTAAGACTATTTGGAGGGGCGGCCACAAGTTTTCTAGCTAGTTCTACACCTTCACATATTTGTGCTGTCTCTTCAAAGCTAATATTCTCAAATTTTTTTAAATTCAAAAACTCTATTTCTTTAAGAACTTTCTTTTCATCTTTTTTCTTATTGAATCTATTATCCTTATAGGCAGATAATCTGGCTGACTCTGCTAATTGATTTATTTCTAGTTTTGTATTTATAAATTCCCAAGGTAGCATGATGCTGATTTTTTCATTTTTATCAATAGTTTTCCTAACTAGATTTCCTATAGAGTTTTCTATATCACTTTTATTTAGGTCTTTTGTTTTGCCAAGACCAACTATGATTAAAGTTTCTAATTTTTGATCTAAAAATTCAAAGCTTAAAGTTTTTCCTTTTTCTCCTTTGAAATTTTTTTGAGTAACTTTTTTTAGTAATAATTTTGGATCAATAACAAATTTTATTTTTTCAAGTTGGCTTGCAATTTCTTCCTCTAAAACTCCAAAAATTAATGAAGCACCTTGCCAGTTTTTTAGATTATTTTGGAATGTGGAAAATTGCATTTTTAATTGGATTTAATTAAATTTTTAGTTGTTTGTGAAAGTAGTTGCCCACCTATCTCGAGTTTCTTTATTAAAAGGTGGTAACCATAAATATATCAGTTGCTGTTCTAATTTACGTCTTAATTTTACTTCTTTAGGTACATCTAAAAAAAAACGAATATCTTGGTGACTTGAGAGTTTGTTATGAGCTAGAGCTTCTTTATAGTTCATGAGGTAATTTTTACAGTCATGTTCTCCCTTCCATCTTTTATTTGCTGAATTTGTTTCTCCTATATAAAGGATTATTTTAGAATTCTCCATCGAGTCAATTACAAAATATATTGCTGGACCATTGTGTATATATTGATTTGTTCTCCAAAAGTTCAATGATAATGGCTGCAAGGAAAACGGATCAATTTTTCTTTCATTTGAAATTGTATTTAAAGGAAGACTTGTTTGGTGAAAAGTTTTATTGTGAGTATCTTCTGAAATTTTGAATTGGTGATTATATATTCTATTTCTCCATTCAGTTAGGATTTCGCCTTTTATTTTTAGATTATTTGAGTTTTGAAAATTAATTGAAGTGTTTACATTTGTACCAAATAATTCAAATTGTCTATTTAGGTTTGAAATATTATTTACGTTAAATTTTTCCAATATTTATGAAACATCTCTACTAAATTTAATTCTGAAAAAATATAAATCAAAGAATTATTTATAAACTAAAATTTATTAATGTTCTAATCAATTTAAAAGATTCTTGTTATCTTGTAATTGAGCCTTAATCTTGCGAAGTAAAAAAATAGAAATGGGATTTTTTGAGTCAGACATCGTTCAAGAAGAAGCTAAAAAGCTTTTTACAGATTACCAAGAACTTATGAAACTTGGTTCTGATTATGGAAAATTTGATAGAGAAGGGAAAAAAATGTTTATAAAAAGAATGGAATCACTTATGGATCGTTATAAAGTTTTTATGAAGAGATTTGAATTGTCTGAAGATTTTCAAGCAAAAATGACAGTAGAACAATTAAAGACACAGCTAAGTCAATTTGGGATTACCCCTGATCAAATGTTCGATCAAATGAATAAAACCTTAATAAGAATGAAGGATGAACTTGATAAAACTTCTTAAATTTAACTGTTAAAGCTTCATGTCAGATAATTTAATATTGCCATCATGGCTTTCAAGAGGAATAGAAGAATATTTTCCAATTAAGGGAACAGATCAAACCTTTTCGGAGATAATTGATCATGCAAAAAAAAATAATAAAAAATTAAGGGTTAAACTCGGGATCGATCCAACTGGAACAGATATTCATCTTGGGCACAGCATATTGTTTAAAAAACTTAGAGCATTCCAAGATAATGGACATATTGCAGTTCTAATTATTGGGGATTTTACTGCTCAAATTGGAGACCCAACCGGAAAAAACAAAACAAGAGTTCAGTTATCGGAAAAACAAGTTAAGGATAATGCAAAAACATACTTAACCCAACTAGGGATGGGCAAGCCAGCTAATGAATCTATTTTAGATTTTGATTCAAAAGATAGGATAGAAATTAGATATAACAGTGAATGGTTAAAAGGATTAAATCTTAACTCTATAATCGAATTAATGGGGAGTGCAACAGTTAGTCAAATGCTAGCTAAGGAGGAATTTAATAAAAGGTACACTTCGCAGGTCCCGATTGCTTTACATGAATTCTTATATCCACTATTACAAGGTTACGATTCGGTAGTTGTTCAAGCAGATATTGAGCTTGGAGGTACAGATCAGAAATTTAATATTGCAATAGGAAGAGATCTTCAAAAGCATTTTAAACAAAATCCCCAATTTGGTGTTCTGCTGCCTATTTTGACTGGTTTAGATGGAATTAAAAAGATGAGTAAATCTGAATTTAACACCGTCGGTTTGACCGAAGATCCTCTTTCAATGTATTCAAAATTAGAAAAAGTACCTGATAATATAATACCCACTTATTTTGAATTACTTACTGAATTAGATTTAAGTTTTCTTGAAAACTCAAATCCTCGCGAATTACAGAGAAGAATGGCTTTAGAAGTTACTACCTTATTCCATGGAGTTGAAGAAGCATTAAAGGCGCAATCCAACTGTGAAAAATTGTTCCTTGGTCACAAAGAAAAAGTTGGAGAAATTCCAGTGATTTCTTTAAAAGAGGTAGTTTTTCCAGTTAAGTTTTTTTACTTGTTAAGTGCTCTAAAACTTTTCAAATCTAGCAGCGAATCCAAAAGATCTATTAAAGGTGGGGGTGTAAAAATTGATAGTGAGAAAGTAATAAATCCTGATTTAGTTTTTAATTCAAAAAATGATTTAGAAGGGAAAATTTTGCAAATTGGAAAAAAAATAATTAAGAGGTTTGAAAACTGAAAATTGATGAATAAAAGATTTAATTCGGAAGATAAAATTATATTGGCAATTGATGGACTAGATTTAAGTCAAGCAAAATTACTTCTGGAAAAATGCCCCAATATTAAGTGGGTGAAAGTTGGTTTAGAGCTTTTTGTTAGGGAAGGTCCAAGAGTAATTGAAATATTAAAAGGTTTAAATAAAAAAATTTTTTTAGACTTAAAATTTCATGATATTCCAAATACCATGCGTGCAGCATGTTTCCAAGTTTCAAAATTAGGAGTTGATATAATTTCTATTCATGCTTCAGCAGGTCTAAAAGCCCTTAAGGATTCGAAGAAAGCATCTTTAGAAGGAGCCACCTCAGTCAGTGTTAAACCTCCATTAGTAGTAGGAATAACTGTTTTAACAAGCTTTTCTCTTAAAGATTTTCAAACTGATCTTGATAGAAATAATTCAATTGAAGAAAATGTATTGAGACTTGCTAAATTGTCTTTTGATGCTGGATTAGATGGATGTGTTTGTTCCCCTTGGGAGGTAAAAATGTTGAGATCTATTTATAAGAATAATTTTGAACTTGTTACACCAGGCATCCGATTAAATATTGATAGTAAAGATGATCAAAATAGAATTATGACTCCCTATGAAGCTATAGATAATGGCGCTTCTAAGTTGGTCATTGGTAGATCAATATCAAAAGCTTTAGATCCTAATAAAGCTCTTTTAGAAATATTTAAATCTATAGAGTCTGATTAATTTTGGATTCTTCTCCCTTAAGCAATCTTGTTATGTTTGTTCTATGTTTCCAGATTACTAATAATGCCACAATTAAACTTATAAAAAAATATGAGTGCATAAATTTACCTAGGTAAAAAAACATAAACATAGGAAGTAAGATTGCTGCTGAAATACTTGATAAAGAAACAAATTTAGTTTTTGTTAGGACTATTAAAAAAATGCCAAGAGATGCGAGTCCCACTTTCCAAGAAAGAGCTAAAAACATACCTAATCCAGTTGCAACAGCTTTCCCTCCTTTACCTCTAAGCCATATTGGCCAAATATGTCCTGCGATAGCGGATATCCCTGCGATTACTTCTATTAATCCTTGATCTGTATAATATTGAGCAATTTTTACTGCAATAAGGCCTTTCCCTACGTCAATGATAAATACAAAAAGTGCTGGCCATTTCCCAACATTTCTTAAGACATTTGTGGCACCTGTAGATCCAGAACCTATAGTTCTTAGATCTATATTTTTGAGATATTTTCCAATTAAAAAACCTGTAGGAAGTGATCCTAAAAGATAACTTGCAAAAATTATTAAGGTATTCATAAAGCTTAGTTTAGTTCAAGATCATCGTAAATTTCATTATCTGAACCAGCAAATGCAACCCATAATGGGAATTGAAGTATTGGAATTTCAACAGAGGTTTCTGCTGCATCAATGATAATAAATGGCAATTCTTCATTCGCTTCTAGTCTATCAGCTCTCTCGATGACTCCTTCAGGCCTTTCAAAAAGAACAATCCCACTATTAGGTCCAAAGTCATCTCTTGTTAGACCAAGTGAATCTTGAAGAATTCTTCTCCATTCACCTAATCGTTCAGGCTGCGAAGCTAAAATAAGAGTCTGAAACTGATCTCCATATAATTCGCCAAGAATAGATATTAAACCCGCTGATAACAAGGCATTTTTTTGTCGAGAACCTCTACTCTCAAGAGAACCTCTTCCGCCCATGTTGAAGAACCAATCATCCATAATTTCTATATCTGATGAATCAAGACTCCGTCTTAATTTCCAAGGTTCTGCATAAAAATCAGGTTGTTCTGTAAAACTTGAAAAGCAACTTTTTATAATCTCTTCATCTGGCTTAAATGTTTCAGAAAGAGCGGGAACATTAACTACATTGTTTGTACTAATGTTTTTCTTTTTCTCATCAAGGGGAGAAGGCTTTACTATTATAGGTTGAGAAACTAATTCAAGTTTCTCTACGTTTTGTGAAAGATTCTGCAAAGCTCCAGTTAAGTACTCTTGAAAGCCTTTAACTCTTTTAGCAATATTATCTGACTGTCCTTTAAAATTTGACTCGATATCTTGTTCTATTTCATTTTTTTTTGTTTCTAACTCTTTTATTTCTCTAACTAAATAGTCTTTTCGTGAGATAAGATCTCTAAAAATTTCATTAGAAATTTCATCAAAAGATTTTGTTGATTTCTCGTTTGCTGGCGTAATTTTTTTATTTTGCGTTTTATTTCTCTTACTAATTTGTTTGGTTTTATCATCCGAAATTGACTTATCTATTATTAATTCCTTTTCAGGATTATTGTCGGAAATTTCTGTATTAGTCATTTAAATAATTTTGATGAATAGGCAAAGTCTGAATTTAAGAATTTTTAATTTCTAGGGAGTCAACTTTTTTTATGAGCTCATCTTTTAATTGCTTTGGATTAAATAAAATTGGTAATAAATGAGGACTAGACTTTTCTCTAAAATAAAAAATACCAGGGATTATAGGGAAAAAGAATTTCCACGATATCCAGTTCTTGAATGGAAAAGTTCTAATCTCTTTCCCTAATTGTAAAACGATAAAATCATCATTTGTTATTTTTATTCTTAAGGTGAATGACTGAAGTAATAAAAAAAAGCTAAAAGAAGCAAAAATTATTGTTGGCAAAGAACCAATATTCAAAAACAAAAGCATAAAACTTAAAACTATTAGAATGATTGGCAACTGAAATGATGGAGATATTATTACTGGTTCCTCTTTTTTTGATTTAGTGTTAAACATAGGATCATCCAAATAACATTTGTGTTAGAAATACATCCATTAAAGATACAGTAACGAGAGTCATTACAACTGCGCCTGTTGTACTTGTTCCAACTTCTTTTGGGCCTCCTTTAGTTGTGAGTCCATATCCACAAGCAATGATTGAAATAAGTAATCCGAACACTACAGATTTTATTAACATTGAAGTTAAATCTGTACTGGTTAAACTCACATTACCTGATCTTACAGATGTCCAAAAAACTATTGGAGGAACTTTATAAAAAATTGTGCTCCAAATTTGACCGCTCCATAAAGCTACAGATAAAAACAAAAGACACTGTATTGGAGACATTATTACCATCGATAGTAACCTAGGGACTACCAAATATTGGACTGGTTCCGTCCTTAACATGGTTATTGCCTCAATTTGTTCTGTGACTTTCATAGTGCCTAGTTGAGCAGCATATGCAGTTGCAACCTTTCCAGTCATTAAAGTAGCAGTTAGAAGAGGTGCCATTTCTCTCGCCATGCCTACTGCTAATAAACCCCCAATTTCGCTTGAAACCCCCATGCTTGTAAGTTGTGATGCAACTTGAATATTAAAAACTGTACCTGCGGCAATTCCTGTAATTAATACAATTAATAAACTGCCAGGGCCTGACTCCATAAGTTGGTCAAAGAGATCATTTTTGGAAATTTTACCCTTAAAGATAAAATTAATTGCTTGTCCGCCAATGATTAAGCTGCTTAGAAGTCTTTTGAAAAAATTAAGGTAATACATATCTTTATATTAGTTTGTAATTAATTTTTGATCCCATTTTCTCATAATTAAAAGACCAATTATTACCAGTATTGAGGGTATAAAACCAATACATAATCTAATAGTTAATTGTGCTGAGTAGCATTGTTCAAT
This sequence comes from Prochlorococcus sp. AH-736-N03, assembly GCA_028140765.1. Taxonomy (GTDB): domain Bacteria; phylum Cyanobacteriota; class Cyanobacteriia; order PCC-6307; family Cyanobiaceae; genus Prochlorococcus_A. The sequence goes on from JAOIOX010000005.1 coordinate 12,723, forward strand.
GATATTTGGACCTTCTTTATCAACAAAGCATGATTGATAACCAGATAAATACAATAAAAATCCTAATAATTGAACACTAAAAGCTATACCAATCTTCTGAATAAGTACCATCCAAGCAGTATATAATCCTGCCGGTTTCTCTGGGTCTTCGTCTATTGCATCAGGAAGTAGTGACCAAGGGATAAGAAAAGCGGTTGAAGCTCCAACTCCAATAAGACAGATTATGACAATTAAAAGAATAAATAGAAATATGTTGCCCGTATTTAGGAATAAACTATCTCCAACTCCTGAAATTTTTGATAGTGAAGGTAAAAATAAAGCTGCAGTACATGAAATAATCCACATAATCGCTCCATAGTTTAATGCTGAAATCCTGTTAAATTTATTCGATACTCTGGTCCATATTTGTAAACCCACTAAAGCGCTAATTTGGAAAGGTATAGGGATCCACTTCGCAATATATGTTGGAACATTCAGTACATCCTCTACATAGATTAACGCTACTGTTTGCATCAATTGTAAGGCGCACCAGAGAAGAATATAAAGCGTAATAACTTTTAGAAATTTTTTATTTCTGAAGATCCTTTTGAATTGAAGTGTTATAGCTTCAACTTTTCCTGAAGGCCTTCTTGCTTTTTTGGCGAATGGAGCCAATCCCCAACAAGAAATTAATGTTGCAGTAACTGCAATACATCCGCTTATTTTACCCATTAAAAAATATTCATTATTTGCTGATCCTTCAGAACCTAGTACAACTCCAGCAATTATTAAACCAGTTAGTCCTGCAATTATTGAGCCAGTAAATCTAGATGCGTTTAGTCTTGTTCTTATTGCTGTTTTTTCAGAAATTTCAGTAGATAGAGCTGCAAAAGGAAGATTAATACTCGTATAAGCAGTCATAACGATTATGGAAATTATTGCATAGTAAATAGTCTTGGTTAGCACGGATCCAGCGGGTGTCCACCATATCGCAGCTAAAGAGAAACCAAGGGGTACAGATGCAACTACCATCCAAGGAATTCTAGGCCCCCATCTTGATTTAGTACGATCACTTAACCATCCAATTAACGGATCATTTACTGCATCCCATATCTTTATAAACATTAATAATGAACCTGCAATTATTACTGGTAAACCAGCAGAAATAAAGAATTTGAACAGAAAAAAACCAAATTGCGTCGCGACTAAACCTGTGCCTGCATCTCCAAGCCCATAAGAGAACATTAATCTTGTTGTTGATCTAGTAATATTTTTTTTCGAGTGTGAATTTTCCAATCTTTTTGCTTTGTTGATTGTTTGATAATGTATTATTGCAATGGTAATTCTATTACTTAATGCGGGCGTGGTTTAGTGGTAAAACCTCAGCCTTCCAAGCTGAAGATGCGGGTTCGATTCCCGCCGCCCGCTTTAGAATAAATTATTTTTTGCCCCAAATACTTCTTCTGAAATGATTAATAAAGAGCTTCTACTCTTTATTGAAACAAATTTTTCATTAACAGTTAAGGGTTCAAAAATTTTAGCCATGCTAGTGTCAATAACTTTTAACCAATTATATTTACATTTCGGCAAGGGAAAATCGATACTTTTTGAGTATGCATTTAAACCTATCCAGACCAGAGGATTAGTAATGCCTTTGTTAATGCTAAAAGCAACTGTGTGAGACCAACTACTCCAATCGGGATTATCTAACTTTGTTCCGTGCCAATGATATGTTGGAATATTTTCTTTAGTTTGATTATTAAGGAAGAATGTTGGATTAAAAATGTTTATTAGTTTTTTTCTGATTTTTATAACGTATTTAAAATATTCTAATAATTCCAAATCTTGTTGACCATGTTCCCAATTCATCCAGCCCAATAAATTATTTTGGCACCAAGAATTATTGTTACCGCCTTGTGATCTTCCTATCTCATCACCCATAAGTATCATTGGAACACCTTTAGAGATAAGTAAACTAAATATAAGATTTTTTTGTTGTCTTTTTCTTAAATCATTAATTAATAAGTTTGTAGTTGGTCCCTCTATCCCATGATTCCAAGAATTGTTATGGTTATCACCATCTCTATTTTGCTCTCTGTTGGCAAAATTATGTTTTTTATTGAAAGTTACTAAATCTTTTAGAGTGAATCCATCATGTGAAGTAATAAAGTTTATTGATTTTGGGAGAATAGTATTTTCTTTATAAATTGATGGAGTACCTTTAATTTTATCACTCATATTCCAAGCTGTATCTTTATCCCCCTTCCAAAATCTTCGCAAATCATCCCTAAAATGGCCATTCCAAGTAAAAGTATTCTTAGATGGGAAATCACCTAATTTATATAGACCACCACAATCCCATGGCTCACTTATAAACTTTATATCAACAAGTTCTGGTTCACATTCTATATCTTCAAAAATTGGAGGATTATCGAGTGGCGAGAGATTTTCTCCTCTTGATAAGGCAATACCTAAATCAAATCTAAAGCCATCTACTCCAAATTCACTCGCCCAACACTTTAATGATTCAATTATTAGTTTCCTAACTAATCCTCTGTTTGCTGCAATAGTATTCCCACAACCAGATACGTCCTGATAATTTTTATCTTTCCCTATAAAGTAATAAAGGTTTTCATCTATACCTTTCCAACATATCGCAGGCCCTTTGTAATCTCCTTCAGAAGTGTGATTGTATACGACATCTAAAATAACTTCAATGCCTGCCTTATGACACTCCTCTACTAATTTTCTGAATTCCTCTCTATTCTTTTCAGCTGATTCATTAGAAAGGTATTCAAAATGCGGAGTAAACCAATTAATTGGACTATAACCCCAAAAATTCTCTAAACCATTTGGCGCATCAGTTGGATCAAAACAAAAAAGTGGAAGTAATTCGATTGAAGTAATTCCAAGTTCTTTGAGATAAGGAATTTTTTTTAAAAATTTCTTGACACAACTCTCAGTTTTATCAGTTGATTCGGTGAAGGATTTGATATGGAGTTCATAAATAATTGTTTCTTCCCAAGAATGTTTAGGTCTTGGAAAATCCTTAAAATTAAATAATTTTCTATCGCAAACAACGCTCTTAAGACAAGAATTAGTATTTTCTTGAGTATTTAATGCTTTTTCTCTTTTATAACTTCCCCACCCAGTTATACCCCTTGAACATGGGTCAAGTAATACTTTTTTTTCATAGTTATTGTTGATCTCATTATTTTTTTGTTTTACTCTAAAAGCATAAATACAACCTTCATTTAGATTTTTTACCTCCGCATGCCAGTAGGGACCTGTATTATGATTCTGATCCAGTTTCAATATACTTTTTGGTGAAATAGAGTCCTCTTTCTCAAACAATAAGATTTCCACATATTCTGCATTTGTGGCTACTAGGGAAAAATTAACCCCTTGTGAAGTCAGAGAACTTCCTAAGGGAAATGGGTTACCTTTATTGATATGAGTCACTTTCCCTGTATCATTGATTAATTAAATATTGAGATAATTTATTCAAATTACTATTACTAGAATAATAGATACAAAATTAAGAAAAAACTAAAATTCAAGGTTTCACTAATCATCTTTATTAGATTTTGAGATTATTAATTTCCAAATTAACTATAGTTTGGCTATCCATTTTTTTAATGCATAAAAAGATTTAGAGAGAAAGCTTAATTGTGAGAAAACCAGATTTTTCTTGATTTCAAAATATAAATTATGCTTTTTCATGTGATGAGAAGGAAATATATCTGAAAATTAATAAAACATAATAAATGGCTCAAATTCATAACTTTATTTATCTTTGACATCTTCGCTTTATTAAATTAAGTAAGATTTTTCAAGGATAAATCAAGTGATAGCAATGGTTTTAAGCCATTTTATAGTTAAAGAAGATAATTTTATCTATGAAAAAAGTGAAGCTATAAAAATAAATAATGGAGCTAAAAATGTCCCTAAGATTTGTATAAAGCTTTGCGCCGCCGGCATTTTCGGTTGCCGTATTTGTATTTGCTCCATATGATATGCAAGTTCGAGGTTTTTAGGCTTGCTTAAAACACTTGTCTTTAAATCTCTGCTTTATAAACAATTCAATGAACAAAGCTGATTTAGTAAACCTTGTTGCTGCTCGTACAGAGCTCACAAAAACTGATGTTTCTTTAGTTGTTGATGCAGCTATTGAAACTATTGTTGACTCAGTAGTGGAAGGCAAAAAAGTCTCCTTACTAGGATTTGGTTCTTTCGAGCCAAGAGATCGTTCTGCTAGACAGGGATTAAACCCTAAGACAGGCGAAAAAATAGCAATACCTGCTAAAAGAGTTCCAACATTTTCTGCAGGTAAACTTTTTAAGGATAGAGTTCAAGGTTAATCTTTTAATCTATTTCTTTTTTTTAATGCCAAGGTGCTCTTTTAGAGCATCTTTTTTATTTCAATAAAATAAAATAGCTAAATAACCAAAACTCTTAACAAGGTATCTCAAATTTTGAAGTCTTAAGAAGTAATGAAATATTTAACTTTTTTATTATTAAAATTTTTGTTGTTATCTAATTTTGTTATGGCAGAAACAATACCAACAAAATCCAAGATTTTAAAAGAAGCAAGTTATTGTATTAAAGATTCTCAGGCCCAAGTTTGTAAAGAGTTAGTTTCTGAAATAGAAAAACTTCAATTACTTGTATTTGACCAAAATAGATTCAGATGTCAATCAAGTTTATTAGGGATGCAGTCGGCAATTATAGAAGCTTATTTTTTAAAAAATTTATCAAATGAAAGAATTTCATTTACGATCCCATATGTGATTAAAAATTGTTAATTATTAAAAAATTTTATTTTTTTGGAATATCATAAATTTGGATTTTAAGTATTAATGGTAAAAGGTTTCTCTGATAATAAAGTTAAAAATGATGCTGAAATAAAAGAATCAAAAAAAGAAAAAAAAGGCTTAGCAGCTTTTCTTAAAGGCAAGAAATTTACTTACACTTTGCCAGGGAAAAAACAAATAAATATTTTTGGATCAATAGTATTAGGCTTAAATTTGATTTTAGTATTGCTAGTCATCCTCTATTTAAAGAATCAAGAATTTCATGACTTTGTTTTTAATGTTGGTCGCTAAATATTTTTAGATCGAAAAAATTTTTTAAATGATATATTTAAATTTTAGAAAATTCCTATGAAGGTAGTAAATTTAGTTTTCCAAGTATTTTTTTTGTTAATAATACTTCTGTTTTTGATATATTTTCTAACCGGTTATGACTCTGCTTTTGAGGCAGATCAGAATTGTCATTCATATCTTTCAAGCTACGATAATATATCTGGAATTTATGGTTGTGATCATGATACTGAGACACATCAGTGGATACTTTACGAGTCAAATGACAAAAAAGAACCAGCAAAAATTATTAAGAAATTTAGGTACAAATTTTTATAACTCAAATTTTTTATAAAAAAACTTTGCACTTATTATTGATACTATCGCTGTAATTGTGAAAGTAAGATACTGATATATGCTTCCCTCTAAGTAAATTTTATTTTTATAAAGAGGATAATCAATGAAAGAGCCTAATGTTCCCCAAATTATTACCCATACAGATACATATAGGATTGCTTTTATTGGATTAGATTTTTTTTCTTCCATTTTTAATTAATACCAAAAATTGAAGAAGTCACAGGTCTGCCGCTAAAAACCAACTCGGTTAATATCAACATTAAGAATCCAATCATAGCTGCTCTACCATTCACAAGCTCGGCACTGCTATTGAATCCAAAAACATTCTTTACTTCATCCCCCTGATTGTCTACCCATTTTGAGTATTCATTATTACTTGAAGATGTATTAGTAAAATCATCATTTTGATTTTCCATTGGAGAGTCTTTTTCTTGCATTTAATTTTTTGATTTATTCTAATAATTTTTAAACTAATTTATTATTAAACAAAACCCGAGATTATAAAAAAAATTAAGGCAAAAATTATTATCCATAAAAATTGTAATCTCAAAATTAATTGACAAATTAATTTGATTTTTTCTTTAGTGCAATTACCTCCAGTCTCATTAATTATTGGCTTTTCAATAATTTCATTTTTATATTTACTTTTACCTCCCAATTTAATTCCGGAAATATAGGCAAATATAGCTTCTGAAATCCCAGCATTAGGCGAATCATATTTTTTACCATCGAGATAACTTTTTTTTATGATTAATCCATACTCATAAACTTTGGAGCTAACTAAAGGTAACGTGATTAAAACTAATCTTGAAGGAACAAACGTAAAAATATCTTCGATTTTTGCACTGAAAAAACCCAAATATCTAAAATAATCATATTTGTAACCTATCATTGAATCTAAAGTACTTATGGCTTTATAAGTAAAACCAAGTGACAAAGGACCTGGTAGAAAAATTGAAAGCTTCATAAAAATAATTCCAATAAAAATCCAAAATAATGGCCCAAATATTCCATCAACAGAATTTTCGGTAAGACTCTCGGTACTTGATCTCAAGAGATGTTTTATAGAAGATGACCTTACATCCCTACTTACTATTCTTTGTACCTTCTCTTTGATTATTTTCTTATTTTGGTTATTAATTTCCTTGCGTTCTATTAGCTCTGCAATCTCTTCCACACTTGAAATAAGTCCCTTTGTTGCAATACAACTTGAAAGCCCAAAAAAAATTAACAATCCAACAAAAAAATGATTTCTTGATTGCACATAACTTATTTCTATCAATTTTCCTAAACCATAACTCATTCCAATAGTGGATATAGCTACGAATAAACCACCCCAAAACAATATATCTTTATTTTTTCCAAAATTATTTATTAAGTAATCAGATATTTTTTTTATGTAAAAGCCAATTACTTGAACAGGGTGTATTAAGAATCTTGGATCGCCAATCAATAAATCAAAACCAATCGATCCAAGAAATAGTAAAAATAAATTTATTTCAGCCAACTGAACATCGAGCGCAGACCTTTACCCACTTTCTCAATTTCATGTTTTGAGTTCTCTTCTCTTAGTTTTGTCATTAAGGGTTTGTTTTTATCGCATTCTTCCACAAAATTCTTAGCGAAAGTTCCATCTTGAATATCCTTTAGAATTTTCTGCATTTCTTTCTTTGTATCACTATTAATAAGTCTTTTACCACTTACATAATCTCCATATTCTGCAGTATTTGAAATGGAATCTCTCATTTGAGATAAGCCTCCCTTCACCATTAAATCAACAATAAGTTTAACTTCATGTAAGCATTCGAAGTAAGCAAGTTCGGGCTGATAGCCTGCCTCTACAAGTGTTTCGAAGCCCGATTTGACGAGCTCTGATAATCCTCCGCATAAAACTGCTTGTTCCCCAAATAAATCAGTCTCTGTTTCTTCTTTGAAGTTTGTTTCAAGGATCCCAGCTCTCGTTCCGCCAATCCCTTTAGCGTAAGCCATCGCCAATGATCTTGCATTTCCGGAAGAATCCTGCTCTACTGCAAACAATGCTGGAACTCCTTGTCCATTCTGATATTCCCAACGAACAGTGTGTCCAGGTCCTTTTGGGGCAATCATTACAACATCCACAAAACTAGGAGGTTTAATAAGTCCGAATCTTATATTGAAGCCATGAGCAAAACTTAATACCTTTCCTTCTTTTAAGTTTGGTTCTATTTCTTTAAGGTAAACATCTTTCTGAAACTCATCTGGGAGGAGAATCATAATCCAGTCTGCTTTTTCGCAAGCTTCAGAAACGCTAAATACTTGTAGACCATCGCTAATAGCTTTGCTTTCAGACTTACTTCCTTTATATAATCCAACAATTACATCCATTCCGCTATCTTTAAGGTTTAGGGCATGTGCATGACCTTGTGAACCATATCCAATAATCGCGATTGTTTTATTATTTAAAAGACTTAGATCTGCATCTGTGTCGTAAAAGAGTTGGGTCATTAGTTGTAACTTCTTTGCATTTGATAATTAATATTTTAGACATTAAAGGTGTAAATAAACCAAAAAATTATTAATTTAAAAATTTAAATTAAAATATTTATTTAGAAAATTTAAGACTGATTTGCTTCGCTTGGATGTGTGATCACTCTATCGATTAAGCCATAGTTTTTTGCTTCTTCCGCACTTAGAAAATAATCTCTATCAGTATCCTTTTCAATTTTTTCAAATGATTGGCCTGTCATATCTGCCATAGACATATTTAACATATCTTTAATTCTTAAAATTTCCTTAGCTTCTATTTCAATATCGCTTGCTTGACGTTGAGAAGTTCCTCCTAAAGGTTGATGAATCATTATTCTGCTATGAGGCAAAGCAACTCGTTTACCTTTTGTGCCAGCAGCCAATAGAAACGCTCCCATTGAGGCTGCGAGGCCTACGCATATAGTTACTACATCACTTTTTACGTATTTGATAGTGTCATATATAGCCAAGCCAGCAGTAACTGATCCTCCTGGGCTGTTTATATATAAATAGATAGGTTTGGAATTATCATCAGAATCGAGATAAAGCATTTGTGCAACAAGGCTATTAGCAATTCCATCATTCACTTCCTGTCCAAGAAAAAGAATTCTTTCAACACCTAGTCTTGTATAAATGTCAACCCACCTTTCGTATTGACTTCCTGGAAGTCTATAAGGCACGCTTGGAGTTCCTATTGGCATAATTTTAAAATAGTTTTGTGATGGTTAAATTTTATTTGGTAAATCTTTTTGACTTGTGAGTATTCTATCGATAACTCCATAATCTAGGGCTTCTTGGGGGTTGAGATAACTCATCCTGTCAGAGTCTTTTGAGAGTTCTTCGATAGTCTTTCCAGTATTACAAGATAGAATCTCCAGCATTGATTTTTTATTTTTCAAAACTTCTTCAGCTCTAATTTGGATATCGGTTGCTTGACCTCTTGCACCGCTTATAGGTTGATGTAAAACAATAGAAGCATGTGGAAGAGCCGCCCTTTGTCCCTTAGTGCCAGATGAAAGGATAACTGCAGCAGTCCCCATTGCTTGTCCGATACATATTGTGTGTACTGGAGGTTTGATGTAGCTTATCGTATCGCAGATAGCGAAAGCTTCTGTTTCAAAACCAACGGCGTCACCAGTGTACCAACTTGTTCCTGTTGAATTGATGTAGAAATAGATTGGTTTTTCTGGATCCTCAAACTCTAGGTAAAGAAGTTGAGCAATGATTAGCTCAGTAACATCCATTCCTAGTTGTCTTTTTGCATCATCATCTGAAAATAATGGTAAACCAAGATAAACAATTCGCTCTTTTAGTAAAAGAGAGGGAAGATCAGGGGGCGGAGTCCTCATAACGGTGTTTTCGCCGTAATAAGGAGCAGATACAGTCATTTGTATCACGAAATTAAGATTGAACTGATTCTAGCTAGATTTAGCCCTGTGTCGCTGGTGATTTAAAAGATTTGTTTGACTCAGGATTATTTATTAGTTTTCCAAAGACCATTCTTCCAGTGGGAGTTTGTAATGCTCCTGTTATTACGATATCTAATCTGCTTCCTACAAAATTCTTCGCCTCATCAATAACAACCATTGTTCCGTCATCTAAATATCCAATACCTTGCATTTTTTCTTTGCCTTCTCTGACAATTTTTATATTAAGTGATTCTCCTGGTTGTACTTCTGGCCTTAAAGCAATAACCAAATCACTCAAATTCATAACTTTTAATTCTTTAACTTCAGCAATCTGAGAAAGATTATAATCAGCTGTAATTAAAGTTCCTGTCATATCCTCAGTGATCTTCAAGAGTTTTTCATCTACCCCATTACCTTCATACTTTGTTGGGTTTATTACAAGTCTTCTCCCATATAAATCTCTTAATTCTTTTAATAACTTAAGGCCTCGTCTCCCTTTCGACCTTTTTTCATTACTGCTTGAATCAGCTAAAGTTTGTAATTCGTCAATTACGCTTTGAGCAACAATTAATTGTCCTTCCAATAATCCGCAACTTAATAGGCCATTGATTCTTCCATCAATAATTACACTCGTATCAAGAATTTTTGGACTTGCAGCAGGGAGGATACCTTCATTAACTAGATATGCATCAGTATTATTTGGATTAAATAATCTCAATAATGTCCTTCCATGGGTATCTGCTAACTTATAACCAAGCACACCAAAGAAAATGTTGCTTAATATAGCTGCCAAGGGTTTTGCGAAAAAAACTTCTCTAGGGAAGGGAATTAATAGTATTGGAGCAAGTAGGAGATTCGCAACAAGTAATCCTAAAATTAATCCAACAGACCTACTTATTAGTAAGTCCGTTGGCATTGTTCTTATTTGATCAAGAAACGTTTTTCTAAGTTTAAGAAATACAAAACCAGCTGCTAATCCTACAAAAAAACCAATTATTGCTAAAACAATTCTAAAACCTTCTACATTGGATACCTGTTTGAGTATGTCTACTGGCAATAAATCAACCCCAAGCCATCCTGAAGCAGCCCCAGACAATACAAATAAAATTAATACTAAGATATCTGTCATATCTATAATCTACTAGGATTTATTAATTGAGTAAATAAGGATCTTATTTTTTTCGATCCTTAATACGTTTTTGGAGCTTAAAAATGAATTTATATTATGAATAAGTTTCCAAGAAGTGCTTATGTGCACATTCCTTTTTGCCACAGAAGGTGTTTTTATTGTGATTTTGCAGTTATTCCATTAGGAAACAAAGTTGAAACTTTAAAAGGTTATGGAAGCAAAACTGTTCAAGATTATTTGCAATTTTTACATAAAGAAATACTGTCAATTAGGCATAAATCACCTCTATCGACAATTTATATAGGAGGTGGCACACCATCAATATTAGATCCAACCCAAATCAAAGAATTAATTGATCTTTTTAGAGAAAATTATGGAATTGACTATGGTGCTGAAATCACTATGGAGGTTGATCCAGCTAGTTTTACTCAAGATGATCTTTTTGGATTCATAAATGCTGGGATAAATAGATTTAGTCTAGGAGTACAAAGTTTTAATAATCAGATACTTCAAAAGTCAGGAAGACGCCATTCTAGAGAAGATGCAGAAAAATCTTGTTTATGGTTAAAGAGAGAATTTGATTCTGGGTTAATAAAAAGCTGGAGTTTAGATTTAATTCAAAACTTGCCACTTAGTGGATTTAAAGAATGGCAAGATGACTTAAAAAAAGCAATAACATTTTCACCACCGCATCTATCTATTTACGATTTAAATATTGAAAATGGCACTGTTTTTAAAAAATTAGTAAGTTTAGGAAAATTAAAACTACCAAGTGAAGAAGAAGCTTTTCAAAACAGTAAATCAACCCATTTAATTTTAAAAAACTCAGGTTATTCAAGATATGAAATCTCAAATTATTGCCTTCCGCGACATCAATCTAGACATAATAGAGTTTATTGGAGTGGTTTAGGTTGGTGGAGTTTTGGTCAAGGTTCAACTAGTTCGCCTTGGGGGGAAAAATTTACTAGGCCAAGAGTTAGCAAAGAATATAAACAATGGGTAATTAGACAATATGAACTTAATTTAGATTCATCCCTAACTAATAAGACGTTTGTCTATGAAGAACTTGATGAAAAAATAATGTTGGGATTAAGACTCAAAGAGGGTGTAGACCTAAAGGAGGTGTTTAAAGAACAAAACTGGGAAAACAAAAAATTTGAAAGCAACTTCAGTAAATTACTTGAAAAATGGGAAAGATTTCTTGAAAGTGGACTATTAGTAAGAAAGGGGAATAGATTCTTTTTAAGTGAGCCTAATGGTATGGAACTAAGCAATCAAGTTCTTGTTTCTATGTTTAGTTGGTGGGATGAGATTAATTAAGTCTTTCAGAGTCTACCCATTCTTTTAATTTATCCTCAAATAATTTCTTTCCTTGGATAATCGGTTGGCAAAAGGGTGGTTGATCATCATTGAGGCCTAACAAATCTGCAGTAACTCTTACTTGCCCATCGCAATAATTTCCTGCACCGATACCTATTATGGGAATTGTTAAAGAATTTTGTATTTCTTTAGCAAGCAAATCAGGAATATGTTCAAGAACTATTGAAAAACATCCTAATTCTTCGAGAATTAAAGCCTCTTTCTTAATTTTTTCTTGGCTTGCTAAGCTCTCTCCTTGTTTTTTAAATCCAATATTTAGATAGCTTTGTGGTGTAAGACCTATATGACCCATAACAGGGATTCCCATTCTTATTAATCTAGAAATAACTTTTTGTATTTCTGGTTCAGCCCCTTCTACTTTTACAGCTTTTGCATACGTGCTCTGAATTATTTTTCCTGCATACTCAACAGCTTTATCCTCACCACATTGGTAAGTCAGAAAAGGCATATCTGAAACGACTAAGGGTTGTTCCTCAATCTTCTTCTTAAATCCTCTTGAAACAGCATTAGTATGATGAATTATGTTTTCTAAAGTTAATGGCAATGTAGATTTGTATCCTAAGCAGACCATTGCTAGTGAATCTCCTACTAGTACGAGATCAACATTTGCTTGTTCTGCAATAGATCCTGATATTGAGTCCCATGCAGTCAGTGCAATGATTTTGCGAGATTTTTTTTTATAATAAACTAGGTCTGAAGGTAACATAATAAATTTATGTATCTTTTTTAATCAAGAATTGCTAGTATGTTTTTGACTCGGCCTTTCGCGGTTTTAACGCCTAAACCTGGTCAGGACCGGAAGGTAGCAGCCACAAGGGATGCTTGAGGCAGGCGAGATAACCGAGTCACTCTATTTTACCGTTTAACCTATATCTTTTTTATTTTGCCTTAACCTCAAAAACTCAGGAATACTGGCTCCTGATTCTTTATTGTCGGAATAATTATATAAAGGTTGATTAGATAATCTGTTTTTTATTCTTTGCTGGCTTAATGGCTGGGTTGTTTCAAATCCTGTAGCAATTACAGTAACTTGTATTTCCCCTTCCATCGCCTCATCGACCACAGCACCAACAATAATATTTGCCTCTTGATCAACAACATCATAAATAATTTCAGATGCGGAGGTCATGTCTTCTAAAGTCATGTCTTTACCACCAGTAATATTTATAACGCAGCCTTTAGCTCCATCAATCCTAGCTGCTTCTAATAAAGGACTATTCATTGCCGCCTGTGCTGCCTCTATAGCTCTCGATCTTCCTGAACCTATACCTATTCCTAGAAGAGCAGTGCCAGCTTCCGTCATAACTGATCTTACGTCTGCAAAATCAACATTAACTAATCCTGGGCAAGTAATTATGTCACTTATGCCTTTGACACCCATCCTTAGAACATCATCTGCATTCCTGAATGCTTCTTGAAGGGGAGCTCCTGCGATAACGTCTTTTAATCGGTCATTTGGAATAACTATCAGAGTATCCACGTTTTCAGCTAGTCTTGAGATCCCCTCCTCTGCTTGACGCATTCTTCTTTTCCCTTCAAAAGAAAATGGTTTGGTTACTATACCTACTGTTAAAGCCCCACTTTGTTTGGCTACTTCTGCGACAACCGGTGCTGCTCCAGTACCAGTTCCTCCGCCCATTCCAGCGGCTATAAAAACTAGATCAGATCCCTCTAAAGCTTGTTGAAGCTCTTCTTTGGATTCTTCAGCTGCTTTTTGCCCAATACTTGGATTCCCACCAGCACCTAAACCTCTAGTGAGGTTTTGTCCGAGTTGTACTCTACTCTCCGCAGAAGATTGTAATAGGGCTTGAGCATCGGTATTGAGGACTCTAAATGAAACACCTTCTAAATCACTATTTATCATTCTATTGACTGCATTACTACCACCACCACCTACACCAATAACTTCTATTTTGGCGCTTTGGCTTGGAAGGATTTCTCTCGATTGATCAAAGTTTGGATTGTTACCGAAGCTCATCTCTTAATAGGAATCTAATACTAGTATTGGATGCATTATGAACTTACTGAGCTCATCTGTAGGAATTTGTTTAGGAAAATCCTAAAAATATTTATTTATTAAATATTTTGTTTGAATGCAAAACCCATATCAACACTACAATAATTAAAAAAAATTACTCAGAATCCTTTTTCAAATATTAGGGTTTGAACACTTTTATTTTTGGTTTATCTGGATTAGTAAGATCAATATTATCTATTTTTTTTGAAAAGTTATTTTTCTTAAATTCACTTTTAAGATTATTGATTATTTGTAATTGATAGTTGATTAAATTTGGCTTAAATCCTAAGAATATCGTTTTTAAATCTTCTTCCTCAATAGTTAGAAACCCATCGGATGAAAAAGTTACTTTAGCTATTTCTAATTCATAACTCTCTATAGCGATGAAAATTTCAGATAATAATTTTTTAAATTTTTCTTTCCATCCAAAAACTTGTATCGTTAATTTATTCAAATTTTTTTCATCGACATTTTGTTTATTGATAAAAATTCCATCTTTATCAATGAAGCCTAATATTTTTTCGTCGTTTAAAACTCTCTCACCGTAAGCTATTGGAGTTCTTGTTTCAATATGAACTTTCAAGCCAAAAGGAAATAATTCTTTGTTTACAGAGACATTCTTGAGAGATAAATTTTGTTTTAACTCTTTTTCTAACAAATTTGTTTCAACAAAAATTAATCGGATCGGAAAATTCAAAGATGAATTATTTACCACATCATTCTGCGAAAAAAATTCACTACCAGAAATCCTAATATTCTTAGTATCAACTTTTTTGAGAGTTTTTATGCTTAATAAGCTTGTTAAAAATAAAAATGAAATTAGTAAAAAAAAGCTTCTATTTTTGATTCCTTTTTGGTTTTTCACAAATCACATCGAGCTTTTTCCATCAGTTGGTCCATCCATTCTCTCGCTTGATCTGCATCTGAAAATGGTACATCCATCTCTTTACCATCCCCTACTAATCTCAGCCTGCACTTACCTTGAGATTCACTTGTTAGAGGAGCTTCTCCTGAAGTTAGTGCCATTAATTCAACTAATTCCAGTTTCTTGATTGTAAAACAATCTTTTTCTTCAAACTTACCAGCTTCAAATGCGCTCCACTTTAACTCCCCATTTTTTAAAGACGCTGCACCTGAACTATCCAACTTGCACAGTTCAGAATTACTAGCCCAACTTCTAAAAAGATTTTGCCTTCTTCTTTCTAACCATCCAAGTGCAGTTAACAAAATGAAGATTAAAAGTAATGGTAACCAAAGTAGTCCATGCAACATTTGATTTAAATTACAAATCTAAAGATATATCTACCAGTTTAGCCACAAGTTGTTCAATTTTTAAACCTGAAGCTTCCCAAAGCATTGGAAACATACTGTTTTTTGTAAAACCAGGAATTGTATTTATTTCATTTAGTAAAATTTTATTTGAAGATTTTTCTAAAAAGAAATCTACTCTTGCATAACCAAAAATATTTAGTGCTCTGCAACTTTTAATAGCAATTTCTTTAATTTCTTTTGTGATTTTAGAATCTATTTCGGCTGGGATAATTATATTGTTATTTGAGTTATACTTTGAATCGTAATCATACCAATCGCTTTCGTAATTTACCTCGCCTATCTCAGAGGTTAAGAGTTTTGAATTCCCTATTATTCCGCATTCAATCTCCCTTACCTCTAAACCCTCCTCTATTAAGATTCTTGGATCTATTTTCCGAGCCTTTTCTAAGGCTAGTAATATTTCCGATTCATTTTTGACTTTGGAGATGCCGAGGGATGATCCAGAGTTCGATGGTTTAACAAAAACAGGAAATTTTAATTTTTTTAAAATTTCATTAATTATTTTATTTTTTACTTGCTTATCGTTGAGATCTTCTTTTTGAAAAACTAGATAATTAACTTGTGGAAGTTTAAGATTTGAGAAAATTGTTTTCATCAATATTTTATCCATTCCAAGTGCAGAGCCAATAATTCCGCACCCGACTAAAGGTTTCTTTGTAAATCTAAGTAAGCCATGAATTGATCCGTCTTCACCATTAAATCCATGTAAAAGAGGAAACCAAACATCAATATTTTGAAATTCAATTCCGTCAAGAAAGTTAATTTTTTCTTGATTAAAAGTTTCTTGTTTTTTTGTTTTATAGTTTTCAATTTCACCAATTAGGATTTTTTCTGAAATATCACTCTCAAGCCAATCTCCATATTTGTTTATATAAAAGGCTTTAACTATAAAGCGTTCTTTATTTATTTGTGCATTAAATGCTTGAAAAACTGTTTTTGCAGAGGATATCGATACTTCATGTTCATTGGAATCCCCGCCAAATATTAATCCAATACATTTTTTCTTTCCCCCGATCATTTAAAAAAAAATTATAAAGAAAGTTCTCCTGTTAAAGAAAAGGGTCTTGCTTCATTTATTCTGACATTTATCTCATCTCCCAACGAAAAATTAAAGTTAATGTTTTTGGGAATCTCTACGAAAGTTAATCTATTTGTCCTAGTTCTACCCATAATTTGAGAGGAATTTTTTGGATTTAAACCCTCAATTAAAACGCTTTCGACATTGTTGATGTATCTTTGGTTTCTACTCCTAGCAGTTTTCTCGACTAAATCATTAATTTCTTGTAATCTAGCTTTTTTTACCTCTTCCGAAAGTTGATTCGTCCAAACTGCTGCAGGTGTATTTGGTCTTGGAGAGTATGCTGCTGTATTCACCTGATCAAAGCCAATTTCTGATATTAACTTTAATGTATCTTGATATTGTTGCTCGGTTTCTCCTGGGAAAGCAACTATCGCGTCAGCTGTGATTGATGCATCTGGCATTAATGACCTTATGTTCTCGATAATATTTTTATACTTTTTAATAGAATATCCTCTAGACATTTGCTTTAAAATTTCATCATTTCCACTTTGGAAGGGGATATGAAAATGTTCACAAACTTTATCAAGTTCATAACAAGCTTGAATCAACCTTTTTGAAAAATATCTTGGATGACTAGTTGCAAATCTTATTCTGCGAATTCCTTTAACATCATGAATATAATACAAAAGATCAGTTAGGGTATTCTCTTTTCTCCCCTCTCTTGTAGTTCCAGGAAGGTCTCTACCATAAGCATCAATGTTCTGACCCAAAAGAGTAATTTCTTTAAAATTATCATCAGCTAATTTTTGAATCTCACTTTTTATCGCATTTGGATATCTTGATTGCTCTTTTCCTCTGACAGAGGGGACTACACAATATGAACATCTTTCATTACATCCATAGATGATATTAACCCAACCACAAATAGAGCTTTCTCTTCTGGCACTTGTTATATCTTCAGAAATGAAGGTTTCTTCTGTAGCAGCAACTTGATTTCCTAAATCAACTTTCCCCAGAAGATTCTCAAGGTTATTTACATGTTGAGGGCCCATTACCAGGTCAAGTTCTGGGACTCTCCTTAGTAAAGATTCTCCCTCTTGCTGAGCAAGACAACCTGCAACAACAAGTTTTAAGCTAGGTGTTTTGTGCTTTCTTTTTGCTTGTCTTCCAAGAAAGCTATAAACTTTTTGCTCTGCATTATCTCTAATAGTGCATGTATTGTATAAGACCAAATCGGCATTTAATTCATTATCTGCTCTGGTGTATCCCATTTTCTCTAATGTCCCAGCCATTCTCTCAGAATCAGCCTTGTTCATTTGGCATCCAAATGTCGTTATCCAATAACTGCCAGTAGTTGAATACTTTTGAGTTTTTTTTTCGTCTGATTTTGTTTTAGTGAGCACTTTGCTATGAATTTTTTATGATTCTTTAATTCAAAATTACAAGTTTAATAATTTTGCTGCAATATTTTTGAGGGCGAGCGAGGGGATTCGAACCCCCGAATAGCGGCGCCACAAGCCGCTGCCTTAACCACTTGGCGACGCCCGCCTCACATTAATAAATTTAACAACTCAAGGGCAATTTTTCATAGTTATTTTTATCTTTTTGAGAAATTTGAATTATTTCTAATTCAGTAAAGTTTTCTTATGATTTAAAATAAAAGAAAATTTAAAAATTTGAGTAATCCCGGCACAGCTGAGGTTCTTATTCCCAGAAGCCTTTGTTTAATAGAAGATATAGATAACCTCATTATCGATGTAGAGGATTTATGTTCAGTCTCCATTAGTTGGGAGGATGGATTTGTTTCTGAGTTAAAGCCTTTAAAAAATAAAATTACAAAACCAAAAAATATTTTATTCCCAAGATTTGTTGAAACGCATTCGCATTTAGATAAATCTTTTACATGGGCAGACTTTCCTAATATGGAATCAAACTATGGAGGAGCATTATCAGTAAATCTTGAAGAACATAAAACTAGAACTACAGATAAGGTTCTTGAAAGAGTTGAGAAATCATTAAAACTTGCCATACAAAATGGATACCGTGCCATTAGAAGTCATATTGATATAAGTAAAGGTCAGTCTATTGATATTTGGATCGAACTTTTTAAATTACAAAAAAAAATTTCATCTAAGTTGACTTTACAATACGTTGCTCTAGCTCCATTAGAATTCTGGGATACAACTGATGGAGAAGATTTGGCGAAAATATTTTCTACTAATGGAGGCATTTTAGGAGGCGTTATTGTACCCCCTTTCAATAAAAAAAATACAAGCAAATTTTTAGCAAAGATGCTTCTTCTTGCGAGTAAATATAAATTAGAAATTGATTTGCATATAGATGAATCAATTATTGAACCTGGAGCGGGAATAAAAGTTTTATTAGAAACAATCGAAAATTTAAATATTAATACTATTCCGATTACTTGTAGTCATTTGAGTAGTCTTATTTCTCTCAGTAATAGAGAGATTTTAAATTTAGGGGAAAAAATGGCTGAGAAAAATATTAAGGTTATTGCCTTACCCCTAACAAATTTTTGGCTTCTCAATCGAGGTAATAAAACTACTTCATTAAAAAGACCAGTTGCGCCAATTAAGCAATTACAAAAATCACATGTGGATGTATCTCTTGGTAGTGATAATGTTCAAGACCCTTGGTACCCATTTGGTAATTTTGACCCTTTTTATACGTTGTCTTGCTCGATACCTATGCTTCAACTAAATCCTTGGGAGAGAATGACTCTATCTTCTATTTTTTTAGCTCCAAGCAGATTATTAAATTTAAAATGGGATGGTTTAATTCAAAAAGGTTGTCCTGCTGATTTTGTGATTTTAGATGCACAAAGATGGGCAGATGTTTTTTCGAGCAATTTAAAGAGAAAAGTATTTATAAACGGCGATTTGTATTGCTAATTGGCTAATTTATATACAAACATAAAAATTTCTATTAATGATATCAAAACTTAAATTTATAGACAAATTTAGAGAAGTCAAAAACTTAGAAATCATTGAAAATAAATCCGATGTAAAAAGACTTTCAAAAGATTTTTATAACTACTCTCCAATCCTTACTGAAAAATTAGATGAATGTATTGCTGATTTGGTGGTAAGACCTAGTGATCACGAAGCGGTAAAGGAAGTAGCAAAAATTTGTTGGGAATTATCTATCCCACTTACTTTAAGGGGTTCAGGTACAGGTAATTATGGACAAGCTGTCCCATTATTTAAAGGAGTTGTAATGCAGATGAGTCAATTTAATAAGTTAGAGGAATTTGATCCAGATACAGGCTTTGTAAAAGTACAGTCTGGCTGTGTTATGGGAGATTTGAATAAACAATTAGAGAAATATGGGAGGGAATTGAGGTTACTTCCTAGTACTTGGAAAACTGCAACAATTGGAGGTTTTATTGCAGGTGGATCAGGAGGCATTGGTTCCATTAGGTGGGGGTTTTTAAGAGATCCAGGAAATCTTATAGGTTTAGAGGCAGTAACTATGAATGAAAAACCTGCATTGTTAAAATTTGATGCTGAAGAATCCGAACCTCTAA
The DNA here is from genome assembly GCA_028140765.1 of Prochlorococcus sp. AH-736-N03. Lineage (GTDB taxonomy): Bacteria > Cyanobacteriota > Cyanobacteriia > PCC-6307 > Cyanobiaceae > Prochlorococcus_A. The sequence continues at coordinate 32,480 of JAOIOX010000005.1, forward strand.
ATCATGCTTATGGGACTAATGGAATAATTACTTCTTTATTACTTGCTACTGATATCAAACGTAAGTGGTACTCATTAGTTATCGACTGTATTGAATTTGAAAAAACAATAGAAATATTAAAAACTCTTACTAGCGCAGCAATTAATCTGAAATTAGGAGCAATTCTTGAAGAAGAAATTGTAGATCAAATGCCAAAATGGTTTAAAAGTAAATCTAAAAGTCACAAGATATTAATTCAATCTACTTTTGGAGGAATAAAAACCATCAAGCTAATTTGTAAAAAATTTAAAGTTGAATCAACCCTACTTGGGGAAGAAGAAAAGCTTGTGAATGGAATTTCTGAAGTTGTATGGAATCATACAACTCTTCATATGAGGTCTAGGGATAAAAATTGGACGTATTTACAGATGCTTTTGCCACTTAATAATGAACTAGAATTAATTAATTTTTTGAGAAAAAAATGGGGTAAAACAGTTCTTTGGCATTTAGAGGCAGTTTCTCAACAAGGATCACCGCGATTAGCGGCTTTGCCTGTACTAAAGTGGAATGGGGCAGAAGAATTAAATGAAATAATGGAAGATTGCAAGAAACTTGGTGCTTTTATTTTTAATCCTCATGTTTTAACAGTTGAAGGCGGAGGTCTCGGAGTTGTGGATGCAGATCAAGTAAAAGCGAAATTAAGATTTGATCCTAAAGGGCTATTAAATCCAGGAAAGTTGGAAGGTTGGGAAGTTAAAGAACAATTCAAAATTTAACATTTTTCTTTATTAGCAAATTTAATAAATTCAGCAACTAAAAAAATAGAACCTGTTAGAACAGGATGATTATAAGGCCATTTTTCAAGGGAAATTAAATACTCAATGGCAAGTTCAAATGTTTTAAATTCAATTGTTTTTTGAAGGTCAATTTCTTTAATATGTGAGAGATCGTTTAATTGCCAACTAGGTTGGTTTGGGACTGGCACAAGTAATAAGTGATCATTTTTCTTTAGAAGTGTTTTTAATATTGCGTAAATATCTTTTTGTCTTTGGACACCCAAAATCCAATATATTCCTTTATCTTCATTCTCCCAATTGCTTCGCTCATGAGAGAGTGCTTTAGCAGCAGGATAATTATGCGCACAATCTACAAGAATTTCTTTGTTCAAATAATTTATTATTTCTAACCTACCTTTCCAAGATGTCTTTTTAAGACCTTCAGATATGTGTTTCCCTTTTATATTAAATCCCAAATTATTCAGCGCTTCAATTGCTCCAACAGCTACTGAAGCATTTTGCTTTTGAAAAATTCCTTTTAATCCAAGCTCATAGCTGCTTGAGATTGAATCTTTCCAGATAATTTCTGCTCCAACCTCTTGAACTTTTTGGGTTATTAAATTTTCAACTTGACTATTTTGTTTGCATGAGATGACAATTGAGTTTTTTTCAATAACTGCTAATTTTTCTTCGGCAATTTTTTCAATCGTATCTCCAAGAAATTCTTTATGGTCTAAGCCAATATTCCCAATAGCAATTATTGGTCTAGATTTATGGGCTGTTGTCGCGTCTAATCTTCCCCCTAAGCCAGCTTCAAGAATGAGCAATTCAACTTTTTTATTGTCAAAAAAATTCAGTGCGCAGCAAATGATTTTTTCAAAAGGAGTTAATTCAAATGTTGAAATTTTTTTTTCTATTAATCTATAGATTTTTTCAAAATCAGTTTTGTTAATATTTTTTTTATTAACTCTAATTCTCTCGCAAATGTCCAAGAGATGGGGTGATGTCGTTACACCAAAATTCCTTTTAGATTCAAAAAGTATACTTTCTAAATATGCCGCGATTGATCCTTTCCCATTGGTTCCAATAATTTGTATCGCTGGAATATTCTCGCAAGGATTGTCAAGTTTTTGAAGTGCTTTTTTAATCCTTGATAAACCTAACTTGATATTATCCCTTTCAAATTTAGGTGATAACAATTCAAAAATTTTTAAATCTGCATTTTTCAAAATTTAAATTGCTATAACTCTTCAAAAATTGAATTTAGCTTATCCAAAAGAATATTAATTTCTCTTCGAGATATAACTAATGGTGGGACAACCCTTACAACATTTCCTCCTGCCGGAACTAACAGTAACCCTTTATCAAAAGCTTTTAAAGTAATTTTTTTTGCATCAGCATAATCTTCATTGATTACAAGACCTTGTATTAAACCTAAACCTCTTTTACCGGTAATAATATTTGGAAATTTTTTTGACAATTCTTCAAATCCAGCACTTAATTGTTCCCCTCTTAGATAAACATTATTGATAAGATTTCTTCTATTTATTTCTTCTAATACAGTTAGGGCCGCTTTACAGGCGAAAGGGTTACCCCCAAATGTACTTGCATGATCTCCTGGATAAAAAATATTGGCTTTTTCTTTTACTAATAATGCTCCAATTGCATGACCTCCTCCTAATCCTTTAGCAAGGGTGAATCCATCAGGTTCAATTCCTAAATTCTCATAACCCCACATTTTCCCAGTTCGACCTACTCCACTTTGAACCTCATCTAAAATTAGGAGAGAATTATATTCATCACATATATCTCTCAGGTTTTTAAAAAATATTTTACTTCCAGGAATTACGCCACCTTCACCTTGTATTGGTTCAACTAAAACGCCTGAAATTTTTTGATCATTATTTTCACACTCTTCAAATAATTTTTTTACCGAATCAAAATCGTTAAATTTAAAAAATTTGAACCCTTGAATCAATGGTTCGAAGCCTTTTTGATATTTGGGCTGTCCAGTAGCACTCAATGCTGCCAGCGTCCTTCCATGAAAGCTGGATTCTGCAGCGAGAATAATTGATTCTTTTCCCTTATTTATTGTATTACCATATTTTTTAATTAATTTAATTGCTGATTCATTTGCTTCCGCACCACTGTTGCAGAAGAAGACACTTTTGGCACAACTCATATTTGTTAAAGTTCTGCTTAATTGTTCTTGTTCTTCAATGTTGTAGAGATTGGAAATGTGCTGAATCTTTCTTAGTTGAGTTGATAGCCTTCTTCTTAAAACTCTATCGCTATGGCCAAGACTACAAGTTGCTATACCAGCGACTGCATCAAGATATTTTTTACCTGCTTTGTCCCATAGCCAACAACCTTTTCCTTTTTTGAAAGATATATCGAATCTACTATAGGTATTCATCAAAGTGGGAGCGGTCGGACTTGAACCGACATACCCGAAGGTGCCGCATTTTGAGTGCGGTGCGTCTACCAATTCCACCACGCTCCCAAGGCTTTTGCAAAAATGAACTTTTTTATTATAACAAAAATCAACTCATTGACTATTGTTTTTGCCAATGAACAGTTATCAAGATAACGCTTATTAATAGCTAATTTTTCTGCTAAAAAATAGAATTATATTTATTGAATTTCTGACAATAATTAAGATTAAAATGCACTAATTAACATATAAGATACAATTATGTAACAGTTACGCAGCTTAAAACCTATTTGCGGGAAGAAAACTTCATACTCAGTAATATTATGCTATATTTAATAAAAAGAGTTAAATGTCTAAAATTAAAGCAAAAAAATTATCTTTAAGATTTGCCCCCTATCTTTTCATTGCAGTCACAATTTTGACAGCATTTGGATCTAATAGCGGAACATGGGTATGAATGATCTCAAGATTAGTGGTTTAAATAAAATCTGGTCTAGTCGTTTCTTAGTGTTGTTTCTCATATTTTTAGGTTGTATTTCACTCATTAATATTGCTTACGTTTAAATATTTAATAGTTTTCAAACTTTTTGAAATTTAGGCTGCTTTATATCGAGGAATATCTGCAGGGTCTGAACTAGTCTTATATTCCTTATTTTTCAAAGTTTTTTTGTTAAATTCCCTGGTAATTTTTATACCCAATATTTTTAATTTTGATTCAAAATTTTCATAACCTCTATCCAAATGCTCTAAACCAGAAATTGTACTAGTTCCTTCAGCTATAATCCCCGCAATTATTAATGCAGCTGAAGACCTCAAATCAGATCCAACTAGATCCATCCCCTTAAATTTTTTAACACCTTTGATGTGAGCTATGTTTTTGTTTAATTTTATATTCGCCCCCATTTTGTTAAGTAAATGAACATGGTTCATTCTGTTTTCGAAAATTGTTTCTGTTATCTTTGATTCACCATTTGCGATTGCCATTAAAGTTGTAAATGGTGCTTGCAAATCAGTTGGAAATCCTGGAAAAGGAGCTGTTTCAATATCTACCCCTTTGATCTCATTACAGTTGATTGTAATTGAATTACCTTTAATCGTAATTTTACTTCCACTCTCTTGCAGCTTATTCGTGACAGCTTCAAGATGATTAGGAATTACAGGAGAAATTGTTATCGAAGAAGAAGTGGCAGCAGCAGCTATTAAAAAAGTGCCAGCCTCTATTCGATCTGGAATTACTTTATGACTACAACCACACAGCTCGTTAACACCATCAATAATTATTTTTTCTTTGCCAGAGTCGTAAATTTTTGCCCCCATTTTATTTAGCATTTGGCATAGATCCTGAATTTCAGGTTCTCTTGCAGCATTCTCAATCGTAGTTCTTCCCTCTGCTAATGATGCGGCCATTATTAAAGTTTCAGTAGCTCCAACGCTTGGGCACTTTAATTTGATATGGGTACCAACTAATCTGCTTTTATCTCCTTTTATATTTGCTTTGACAATTCCTTCTTCAATAAGAATTTCCGCTCCTAGTGCTTTAAGCCCGTTAATGTGCTCATCTATTGGCCTTGAACCAATATTGCACCCTCCAGGTAAAGGGACTTTAGCCTCTCCAAATTTACTTAATAGTGGACCGATACAAAAGAAACTTGCTCTTAGTCCATTAACAAGTTCATATGGAAGTTCTTTAATAGAAATATTTTGTGAATCTATCTCTAATTGATTGTTTTTTTCTAATATCTCAACCCCTAAATTTCTAAGGATATTAGCCATTTTTTCAATATCAGTGAGGCGAGGAACATTCTGAAGAACTATTCTTCCATTAGTTAGTAATGATGCAGCAAGCAAAACTAAGGCCGAATTCTTCGCACCACTTATTTCAACGATTCCATTTAATTTGCCTTGGCCAAAAATCTTTAAATTTTGTGATTTAAGATATGACTTATTTTTGCTACCGCAAATCATTAAGACTTAATTTATTAGATTCATGATGACAAACGAAAATTAGTAAGTCCACCCTATGTAACGTCTTGAATATTAATTAAAAGTGAAAATGTATTTTTTTATTTCTTGGGAAATAAAAATTTATTAAATAATTGATCAAAATATTTATGTAATTAAAATATAATTGATAACTAATTTTTAAAATTACTCATAGAAAATACTTTTTTAAAAATAACTAGTAAAAACAATAATCTAGTTAAAAGATTTAGATCATTTAAAAGCGGATCCTCTCGCAAAGATAAAGATTTTTTTTGTATAGAAGGTACTCATCTTATTGAGGAATTGCTGAAGTCTGGAAATTATCCCTCCAAAATTTTAGTTACTGAAAAATGGCTAAAAAAGAACCAAAATCTTAGCAAACAGTTTGATGAATCATTATTAACTTTGGTCTCTGAGGATGTTTTAGCTTCTGCGATTTCAACAGTTAATCCAGATGGCATCGCAGCATTAGTAGAAATTTCATCGATACCTAATTATCAATTCAATAGTAAAGATGATTTTATTCTTGTTCTTGATAGAATTCAAGATCCTGGGAATATGGGTAATCTTTTTAGAACTGCTTTAGCTGCTGGTGTCGATGCAATTTTTTTAGCTGGAGGTGCGCACCCATTAAACCAAAAAGTATTAAGAGCATCAACTGGAGCGGTCTTTAATCTCCCATTTCAAAGATATGAGGGTACTGAAGAAGAAATAATAAATTCTTTATTAAAGTCTTTATCTGAATTATCAAATGAAGGATTTAAGATTTTTTCTACTAGTGGCTTTAGTAAAAGCTCAAAAAAACCTTCAAAACCATATTGGGAAATTGATTGGACTAAGTCTACTGTCTTGATTTTGGGTAATGAAGGTCAAGGTATTCATAAAAAAATTCAAGAAGCTTTTAATGAAACAATTACAATTCCGCATAGTGAGCTTGTAGAATCATTGAATGTGGCTTGTGTTGCAGTTCCGTTATTACTAGAACGAAAAAGAGTCGCATACACCTCTAATAAATAAATAAAAAGTGACTGATTCAAGTTTTGATTTTGATTTAATTGTAATAGGAGCAGGATATGGAGGTTTTGATGCCGCTAAACATGCTGCTGGCAAGGGACTGAAAGTCGCAATAGTAGAATCTTCTGATATGGGAGGTACTTGTGTTAACAAGGGTTGTGTTCCATCTAAAGCTCTCTTGGCTGCAAGTGGAAAAGTTAGAGAAATAGCTGATTATGAACATTTAGCTAAATTTGGTATTCATGCTTCCCCAGTAAGGTTCGAGAGATCAAAAATTGCAGATCATGCAAATAATTTAGTTTTAAATGTTAGAGAAAATTTAACAAAAACTCTTAAAAGGAGTGGAGTTGAAATTATTTTGGGAATTGGAAGAATTGAAGGAAATCAAAAAGTAGGTGTAAGAGATAAAAACGGAATTGATAAAATTTTTACATGCAAGAATATTGTTATAGCAACAGGCTCTTCTCCTTTTGTGCCCCGTGGAATAACTTTGGATAATAGGACTGTATTCACTAGTGATGATGCGGTTAAACTTGAGTGGCTTCCAAGATGGATAGCAATTATTGGAAGCGGATATATAGGACTAGAATTTGCTGATATTTATACCGCGCTTGGTTGTGAAGTTACCATGATCGAGGCTTTGGAGAATATTATGCCAACATTTGATCCAGACATCACTAAAATCGCTAAGAAGAACCTTATTCAAGCAAGAGATATAGACACAAAATCAAATGTCTTTGCGACAAAAATAATACCTGGATGCCCTGTAAAAATAGAACTGACGGATGCAAAATCTAAGGAAGTTGTAGAAACTTTAGAAGTTGATGCTGTACTAGTTGCAACTGGCAGAAGTCCCAATAGTAATAACTTAAATCTTGACTCGGTTGGTATCGAAACGGTAAAAGGTTTCATTCCTGTAGATGATCAGATGAGGGTTAAGAATGGTGATGAAATAATACCTAACATTTGGGCCGTCGGAGATGTAACTGGCAAACTAATGCTTGCCCATACAGCTGCAGCGCAGGGTACTGTTGCTGTTGATAATATTTGCGGTAGTAATGTCGAAATTAACTATAAAAGTATCCCTGCAGCAACCTTTACTCACCCAGAGATAAGTTCAGTTGGTCTCTCTGAAGCTGAAGCTAAGGAGATATCTGCAAAAGAAAATTTTACTTTGGGAGTTGTCAAAAGTTTCTTTAAGGCTAATTCAAAAGCATTGGCTGAATTGGAGAGTGACGGATTGCTAAAGTTGATTTTCAACAAAGATAATGGGAAAGTATTAGGTGCTCATATTTTTGGGTTACATGCAGCTGATTTAATTCAAGAAATTTCGAATGCTATTTCAAGGAACCAAGATGTAATTCAATTATCTAAAGAAGTTCATACTCATCCAACTCTTAGTGAAGTAGTTGAGGTTGCATATAAACAAGCAGCTTCTCAAATAAAATAATTTCTAAAAATAAATGGAGATAAGACGCAGACCACCAAATCCAACAGTAAGGGTAGAAAACTTAGAATATGCTGTACCTCATAGAGAAGCACAAGCAAAAAATATTTTGGAAGAAATTGTATGGCACAAAGATATTGAAATTAAGAATTTTAAAAAAATAGTCTCTTTGGAAGATCTCATCAAAAAGATTGAAAAACTTCCTACTCCCAAAGATTTTAATAAAAATATTTTGGAGTCAAAAATAAAACCAGGAGTTATTGCTGAAATAAAAAAAGCTAGTCCGAGTAAAGGAGTTATTAGAAAAGATTTTAACCCTGAGAACATAGCAATTTGTTATGAAGGATTAGGTGCATCATGTATCTCAGTACTTACTGATCAAAGGTTCTTTCAAGGTAGTTATGAAATACTCGAAACTGTAAGGAGATCAACCAATCTCCCTCTACTCTGCAAAGATTTTATAATTTCTGCTTATCAGATTTATAAAGCAAGGGTATCTGGTGCTGATGCAATATTATTAATTGCTGCGATTTTAAGTGATGACGATTTAATTTATTTAAAAAAAATAGCTGATAATTTAAAGATGAGTGTTCTTGTTGAAGTCCATAATGCTAATGAATTAGAAAGGATTCTAAAGTTAAAATCTTTTAATTTGATTGGAATAAATAATAGGGACTTAAAGACTTTTAAAACAGATTTAAAAACATCAATAGAATTAATGCATACATATGCAGATATATTTTTAAAACAAAATATTATTCCCATAAGTGAATCTGGAATTAATTGTGCCGAAGATTTAGAGTCTCTTAGATCTATTGGAATCAAGGGAGTATTAATTGGTGAAACTTTTATGAGAGAAACTGATATTGAAGAATCGTTCAAGAAATTATTTACCTCAATTTAATATTGACTTCAAATCGTGCTATAAAATTGAATAAACAAAGTTGTACTGAATATATATGCAGGCTGTAATTTTAACAGGTATAGTCGCAGGATTTGTGCATGTAGTTAGTGGCGCTGATCATCTAATTGCAATGGCACCAGCAGCGATTAATAATCCCCAAAAAGCTCTTAAAAATAGTTTCTCATGGGGCTTGGGACATTCTTCAGGAGTACTCTTGTTAGCTTTTCTAGCGATTTTTATTAAGGATATTACGCCATTAAACAAATTTTCTAGTATTGCCGAATTCCTAGTTGGAATTTCACTTCTAATTGTTGGAGTATTTGCTATAAAAAATTCTTTTCAATTAAGTATCCACTCGCATTCCCATAAGCATGAGAATGGAATTGCCCATCGTCACTTTCATTTTCATGTTAAGGAACAAAAAAATAATAATAAGCACTCACATGCTTTGACTGGTTTAGGCTTGCTACACGGTATAGCTGGAGGTTCACATTTTCTTGCAGTTCTTCCTGCTTTAGCACTACCTTTAACAAGCGCTTGCTTATATTTGATTTCATATTTGATTGGTTCTCTCATAAGTATGAATCTTTTTACGTGTTTAATATCTTTTACTACCTTTAAAGCAAGTCAAAAATATATTAAAAGATTAATAGCTGTAGCAGGAGGGCTTTCCTTTTCTTTGGGTTTATTTTGGATTCAAAGAAGTGCTTCTGTTTTTTTGAATTAAAAAATTTTTTAATTTAGGAATGATTAATTTAGAGGTGACAATCCCAATTATTTTTTCTTTATTGATTAATCCAAATTTATTACTATCTTCGCTAAATTCAATATTGTCGCCAATAACCTCAACGTTATTTTGATTTACTGACTTTATCCTTTTTATGAGGTTCTTATTTTTAATTGGATGATTAAAAATAACTATTTGCCGATTTTTAAGTATTGATTTATTCTTTTTATATTTTTTAAAAAATACGATGTCACCTTCTTTTAGGTAAGGAAACATCGATTCACCACTAATAATCGCAGTTTTTCTTAAACCTAAAAAAAATAAAATAAAATCAAAAAAACTTTTGAAAATAACTCTGATTAACTAG
>JAOIOX010000050.1 GCA_028140765.1 Prochlorococcus sp. AH-736-N03
AAGGATTATTAACTCTTCTATCAAACGAAATTAAAATATTAATAAAACATTTACCAGATACAAGTCCCTCAGGACAATGGATTCACAAAGATAAAACTCTAATTATTAATAAAAAAATATTAGAAGAGGGCACTATCAAATTTGCTTATCTCCTAAGTCATGAAATGATTCATATCGCTCAATCTTGTAAAGGCGGAACTTTTGATTCTTATCCCAATTTACTAGGTTTGGAGTTGAAGAAACCCAAAAGTTATTATTATAAATATTTAAATAATGATATCTATAAAGATCTAAAAAAGGATGATATAGTTCTTGAAATTGAGGCATATGCAAATCAAGCAAACATAGCGCAAACCCTAAATGCTTTTGAATATTTTTGCTTAAAATATAATTAATACTACTTTGTAAGTTTTTTTACAATTGACTTAAAAAATCTATTTAAAGCTTTTTCGTCAATATCTTCATTCATAAAATGGGAAATAAGTTCATCTTTTAGCTTTTGAAGTTTATCTTCAATATTGTCCCCATCCAAAGGAACAGACCTTAATATTCCATCTGAACCTCTGTATTGGGTATTTGCTTCCCATAGTATTACCACTGCTTGCCTTCCAGGAGTCATTTTTTTTATTCCTTTTATAGGATTATCTGCACAAGCTTTTTTAAAGATCTTCCAGAAAGGAAATGCGTCTAAATCTTTGTCTGTATCATCTAAATGTTTTAAAAAGGTTCTTTCGTCCATAACTCATGTATTTAAAAAAAATTTAACATATTTTTTTTTCAAGTTGATAGATTATCTGGATAAAAAAATTTTCCCATATTTTATATATGATTAATTTCAATTTTTCTATTTTAAAGCAATTAAATAAATAAACCCTGAAATTAAATTCAATAGTCATAAATAAATTTCTTACTAGTAAGAATTTATGGAAGATATTTTTTACTTAGGCTATTCCAAGCAATTTTGAAACATTTAGCGCTCTGACTAATATTTATTATCCAAAATTTATATTATCTTGAAACAAACCAAAAAGGTTGTTACCGATAATGGCCGAAATTATCAAAACAAAGGCAACAATTCCAAAAAGAGCACTTACATCTTTTATGTCATAAGGAGATTTAAATAAAGGTTTTTGATCTGCCATGTTTATTATTTAATTAAAACTTACCGACCTTTATATTACTGCCTTTAAGAACATTTTATGTAATTTCAATCTTTTATGTTTTCTTCATCTAACTAATTATTATTAGACAGTTTATAGACAGATAACGTGTAGGTGTATCCAAATAAAATAAACAAAAAAAAACCACTTTAAGTGGCTTTTTGTTTATTAAATAAATGAACTGTACTAGCTTGTATAAGCTTTTCCTCTATAAGTTAGTTGGTTGTGCTGCTTTTTAGCTGCTGTTTTGTTCTGGACGTACTTTTGTCCTCTGTAAATTAGAGTCATTTCTTAAGCTCCGGTTTCGCTTAAGTCCCCGTTCCATGGCTTAAGTCGATTTGCGGCTTGCTATACGCAAGTTGAACGTTTTAGTAGCGGTTGCTACAAATTAACAGTAACATCCATTGAAATTGTTTGTCTAGGTTTTTAATAAATAAACTTAATAAATTAATGATAGATTAGGTTTCTGATAAAAATATTTATCAGAATCCCGGCTTAATTTCTCACAGGTTACATTTTGTTCGTTTTTGAGAAGTATTTTTTATTTAATGAACTTTTAAATGTAAAATTCTTAAGATTATAAAATTTGTTTTATGTTTTCTAGAAGCAAAAAACCTACAGTAAAAAAATCTGCAATAGTTGAAGAGACTCCATTATTTGCTCAATTATTACCATTCGCAAATAGAATGAATGATAAGGTTCAATTGGTAAATGCTTTGGCTTTTACTTTTATTATGGGATTCTCAATTTTTGGAATTGCTCTATGGAAACTATCAGGGCTGACCTAAATATTTTATTTTTGCAAAGCATCAATTTTTGATTCTTTGTTTTCAATTATGGTTATTAACCATCTAGAGGCTAGCCCTCTGGATATTGATCTATTTTTTAGAAATCTACATATATATACGTGTAGATTTTTTTCGTTTTTGGAGTTAAATTTTTTCTCAAAATCTAAGATATCCTCTTCTGATGTTCTTTTTCTTAGCTCGTCCACCAATGCATGACTGGAGGAATCGTTAAAGAAGTTCCCAATATTTAAGCTTAATGTCATAAATAATTTATGTCCCTATTTAAGAGGTAGCCATAAATTAAATTTTTAAAAACTAATTTATATTTTTTATTTACAAATTATTCAAAATTTAATCTTTAGGTTTAGCAAGAGGAAGCAAGCACTTATCTGAATCACAACCTGCTGGTCCTGCTTCAGATAGTTCTCCAACATCATATTTATTAAGAGCGTCAAAGAAATCGTTATTTACTTTCCTTTCTATTACTTTATTCTGCAATGATATATATTCCTCTTTACTTATTGGTTCAAAGGGTAATCTCGGGAAAGTAGCGTTAGCATTAAATCTAGCCAGCAATGCTGCTGAAATATATCCCTCATTATTTTCTATTGCATTATGAATAGCCTTAGCTAAATCCTCGATTTCATTTTCTCTAAATTCTACGGTTGCAGAGGTATTATGCTCTGTGTAAAATTTCTGCACTTGCATGTAAAAATCAAATTGAGCTAATGCTGAGAAATTATTGATGTCTATTTGGTCTGCGCCGTCTATATTTGCCCAACTAACTTCAGTAGGGATTTCAACTAACCATTCTGTACATCTTGGATCAAATGGATTATCGAGCAAGCAACCATTTTCATCTTTATCAGATTGAGATGGAACAACTGAGTAACCATAATCCATGCAAGCTAACGCTATTGGGTCATTTTTCCTGAAAGTTATTCTTCTTATGAATCTTTGAGCCTTTGGAGGATGCCAACCTGGAGCTGCTCCCGTAAGAAGACTTTTAGTTCCAGCTGGCTGAACTGTTGTGCATCTATTTGGTCTCCTTAGATTATGCTTATCACAATATTCCCATACAGTTTCTTTTACTATTTTTCTCCAAGAATCTAAGAATTTAGCTTCCTTTTCTTTGAAGGCCTTCCCTTCTTCGCTATTTGGCCTTCCTGCTTCCCACCATTTCAACCATGGCGTCCCAAAGGCATGGACACAAAAATCAAATAATCCAGTGAAACTTACTCCTACGATAGGATCATATTCTCTACTTTTTCTGTAACGCTCAACTTCAAATTCATGATTAAGTAAGCATGCTACAGAAAGTGCTGCTGCTTTAAAAGCTTTTTTTTGCTCTTCAAAATTTCCTGGATCAATCTGATTTAAATGAACTTCAGCCAAATTGCAATGGAAATCATTTCCCAAGATCTCCCCACAAGGGTTAAGTCCATATCGGCTCATCCTGTGGTCTAACTCTTCTTCTGAAAAAGGACCATAACTACTATTTATCCAATTTCTCGCTTCATCCTTGCCTTGTTCTGAGTAGATTTCAATAAATTCCTTTCTCAATTCATCATCTTTGAGAACATCTGCATTTGACCTTGCGATTGCTTCTGGTGCAAATTGAATGGCTCCCTCACCTGAATGGAATTGTTTTGTTACTGCATCCAAAACAGTTTTGTAAGTGGGTTTTGTATGGTAAACCCTAGTATGATTGGCCATTCTGAGGGCATCTTTTTCAGGATCTATTCTCCAATTACCATTCTCATCTTGACTCCATAAATTTTCTTTTGCTGATGCGGCTTCCTTATCATCTGAAGCAAATTGTCTCATTCCAGCACTTCTTCTTATATTCCCAGCAACTATGGTTACTGCAGCTTCATCAATTAATAAACAACACTCTACTGTACTTAATTTCCTACCAATTGCCTTTCCAAGAAGTGATGCGACTCTAGAGTAAAGATCTTTCAATTTGATAGGATTTGCCATACCACCAAAACCTTTTAATGATTCTCCCGCAGGCCTAATATCTTCCAAATCAATATAAACATCAATTTCTCTTTCAAGACTCTCGTTACTTGATGCCTCAAGTAGATATTTATAGCTATCTACCCATCCTCTTCTGCTATCTCCAACTTTGATATGAAGATCTTTTCCTTTAATTTCTAATGATGACTTTTCTTCTCTTTGATCTTTAGGAGTTATCCCAACTTCACTGACTGATTTAATGTTTATTTTGTTAATTACCGTAGGTAGATTATTTATAAAATGAGGCTCAATTATTGCACCTGTTCCACATCCCATCATTGCTAAGTCCATCATTAATGCGAAGGCTTCCCAATCAATTAAGTTTGTTGAGGTACAGTTGTATGCCCCTGAGAAATTTTGGTTCTTATTAATCCAAGGGGTTCCGCCTATCCATAACCATCTTCCTGAAGGTTGAGCTTTTTGGTTACTTTGCATCTCTCTCATTAGGATTAATTCTTCTTCAGAAAGTTTTCCTAATTCTTTTAATCCCGATAAATTCCTTTCTCCTACTTCGCTCCAGTTCTCCCTTTTGCCAGATGAAGTTTTTCTACTATAAGATCTGAAAAAAACTGGGTAAGCAGCTGGCGCAGTCTTTGGAAAATCATCTTTTTTAAGATTATTGGAATTGCTCTCTGAAGAAGCTTTATTTGGTGCAACAGTCACGATAAAAAAACGTATGTAAATAACCCGTACTGGAAGAATAACTCTACCTGTGGCGTCTGCAACTATTCTTACCACTATTTAACGGTTTGTGTAGAA
>JAOIOX010000051.1 GCA_028140765.1 Prochlorococcus sp. AH-736-N03
ATTAGAATCTCTTTCTTTGTTTCTTTTGCTTGCTCTTCTTTAACTGCAACATATCTAGAAAATGTATTACTGTATGCAGCCCACTCAGCTGAATCAGTGCTAGAAGGAGCTTCTAATGCAATAAGTTTTTTTGTCATTGATAAAACTGCTTCAGCTGCAACTCTCGTAGATGCTGGGTCGTAAACACCACAAGGACCATCACAGTGAGCATGCACTGTCATTGGGGATTTTTTAGCTAGAAAAGAATTGATGAATTTACTTAACATTTCAAATATTTGATGTTGTATACATATTACTTGGAGATTAACTAAATTGAAAAGTCTTAGATATTTTTCTTACCTAATTTAATTGACTTTTAATAATTCAACTTCAAATATTAAAGTCGCATTGGCAGGTATTACATTTCCAGCTCCTCTTGATCCGTATCCAAGTTCCGGAGGTATTGTTAATTTTCTTTTGCCTCCAATTTTCATGCCTGCTACACCTTCGTCCCAACCTTTTATTACTCGTCCAGCGCCCAAGGGAAAGCTGAATGGAGCTCTGCCGATACTGGTATCAAATTGTGTCCCGTCTTCTAGTGTTCCTGTGTAATTTACAGTAACTGTTTGCCCAGCAATAGCCTCATCTCCTTCCCCGTTTACGATATCTGTAATAATTAGACCACTTTCTGTAGTCCTTGAATTGTTGTCTATTGGTGTTTCTTCTGCCATAGCGAAAAGTATAGGATTTGGATCTGATGGGTCTAGTTCAAATAAATTATTATTTGAGATATTTGATGATTTTGCAACAGGTGTTCTTTGAACTGACTGAGTTTCTGATTCAGCCGCATTAACAACTTGAGGTGAATTAAATTGACTGAAAAGAGTTAATGAAACACAAAAAACAAAAATTGCAAAACTAATAAAGACTTCTTTCACTTAAATTTTGAAAGTTACTACAACTTAGTCTACAGAATGAAGGTACAATAAATGGGTGATTATAAATTTAATTTCGAAATTTTAGATTGTTAATCCCAACTCAAATTAAAAGTCTAAGACAATATTTTTACCCTAGTTTAGGAGGGATTTTAGGAGGAATTTCAGTTTCAACTCATTTTTGGCTGATTTTTATGCCGATATCATTATTTATTTTATGGAAGGGAAGTGAAAGGAGAATAGCAAATTTTTGTTGGGGTTTTTTCTTTATTTTGATAAGTCATTCTTGGCTTTATGATCTCCATCCATTGACATGGCTTGGGTTTTCATGGCTTGCAAGTTTAATTATTGCCACTTTAGTATTATTATTTTGCGCTTTTTTGGGTGGGATTTTAGTTTGTTTATGGGGATTTTTAGTTGAAATTATTCTCTGGAAAGAGGATGTTTTCAAAATGAAAATATTATCTTTAACAGTAAAAGTATTTTTTTTATCTTTGACTTGGGGTATTGGTGAATTGATACTTTCTCAAACACCTTTTTTTTGGATAGGTTTAGGAGAGAGTCTTATCCCAGGTGATATTTATCTTGCTGGTTTAGCAAGATGGATTGGTGCAAGTGGTTTATGCGTATTACAAATATTGATTGGATTTTGGATTTTTTATATTCAGGGTAGATGGGAAAGAAAACTTTACTTTAAAAAAATATTTCTTTTAGGACTTTTGGTTTTTATTTTCTTACATTTATTTGGAGGTTTAACAACTCCAATAAAAAGAAATTATGAATATCCAGTTGCTATTTGGCAAACTAATCTACCAACAAGAGAAAAATTAAAAATAAATGATGAATTTATTGAAGAAAAAATATCTATCGCTCAAAAATATGCTTTATCAAACAAAGCGAGACTTCTTGTTGCTCCTGAAGGAACTCTATCTAATAATTTTTATTTTTCTAGAGGCATTAAGGTTAATACCTTATCAGGAGGTTTCAGAAATTCAAATAATGATTTAAGAAGTTCTTTACTCGGATTTCAAATTGGAGATAAATCTTTTACCTCATTTATTGATAAAAATAGACTTGTTCCAATAGGTGAAAAAATACCTAGATTTCTAGATGGTTTTTCAAGAGGATTATCTGCAGTAGGAGGAATTCAGCAAGGCTCTGATTCACGATTTTTTGATCCTAAATTTACACCCCCACTAGCAGTAGCTATATGTTACGAAATTAGTGATGGACTAGAGATAAGAAAGGCTATTAATAGCGGTGCAAAACTAATAATAACTGCAGCTAATTTAGATCCATATCCAGCTAAGCTTTATAATCAATTCCTATCTTTGGCTAGATTAAGAAGTATTGAAAATAAGAAAAATAATTTACTAGTATCAAATACCGGCCCTTCGGGCTTAGTTCAAGATGATGGAAAAATAATTAAACTTTTAGATTATGATGTTGAGCAAAATGAAATAGTGTTTCCTAATTTTTCATCCGAAAAGACTTTCTATACAAAATTTGGAGATAAACCTATTTTGTTTTTGTTTATATTATTTATGGGATTAAATTTCTTTTGGAAAATTAACTAATTAATCCACCACCTAATAAAATATCTCCTTTATAAAAAACTGCAGCTTGTCCGGGAGTTACCGAACTTTGACTTTCTTCAAAAATTAATTTAAATGTTGTAGTTAGATTATCAAAATTTTTTAAAGGTATTAAAGTTCCTTTTACTGGATGACTTCTATATCTGATTTGTGCTTCTACTTCTATCTCTTGTTTAGGTTCTTCGATTGAAACCCAGTTAACCTTAGTAATTATTGCTTCTCTATTAAATAAATCACTTTTATCTGCTACGTAAACTATGTTTTTTACCCTGTCTAAACTTTTTACATATAATGGATCCGGCCAAGCGATGCCCAAACCTTTTCTTTGACCTACTGTGAAGTGCTGAATACCATTGTGCGTTCCCAGGACTTTCCCATTTACATGCACAATTTCTCCTTCTTTGGGTTCAATGTGTTTGTCGATGAATCTCTGCATTGATCCATAATGCTCAACTAAACATAAATCTTGACTTTCTGGTTTTTGAGCAGTTCTAAGGCCTAATCTCAAGGCTTCCTTTCTTGTCTCTTCTTTTTTCATTTCACCAAGAGGAAATTCTAATCTGCTTAGTACTTCTTGTGAAAGAGAATAAAGAAAATAACTTTGGTCTTTGTTTTCGTCGGCACCTCTTAGAAGAAGGAAGTCCTTAAATTCAAAGCTCTTGCAATCAAGTTTTTCAGCATAAGATGATTGTTTTATCCTTGCGTAATGTCCGGTCGCAATGTGAGTAAAGTCTTTTTTGGTTATTGCGTAATTAAGCATCTCTTCAAACTTCACATTCTTGTTGCACATCGAACATGGCAGTGGAGTGAATCCTTTCTCATAGCTTTCAGTAGTTTTTTTAATTACCTCTCTTTCGAAAATTTCTCTTGAGTCTATTATTTTATGATTAATTCCCAAATCTTCACAAAGGCCAGCAGCATCCACTAATCCTTCAGAACAACAGGAGCCTTGTCCTTTCATTAGCCAAAGAGTTAGTCCCTCAACATTCCAGCCTTTTTCTACAAGAAGAGCAGCTGAAAGGGAACTATCTACGCCACCAGAAAGCCCTACAATAATATTTTTCTTCTTTTTAGTTTTATTATTAGAAGAAAAAAAGTTCTTTAATTTTTTATCCTTTTGTGTCTTTAACATGGAAGTTTAAATTTTTGAACAATTCTTCAATTGCTTTGTATTAATTATGAATGAAATTGTATGGCCATCAATTGATTCTAAACATTTAATTGTTGATTCAAAGCAAATGTCGATAGTAGAAAAAGAAATGTTTTCTAATGGAATGCCACAAGAAGCATTGATGGAAAAAGCTGGTATCCAAATTAGTAGATGGCTCTTAAAAAAGAAACCTCTTCTCAAGAATGGAATAACTGTTTTTATAGGTCCTGGGAATAATGGAGGGGACGGTGCAGTGATAGCTAGAGAGCTTTTTTTGAAAGGTTTTAATGTTCAGGTATGGTGTCCATTCCCGATAAAAAAGACACTAACAAATGACCACCTTAATTATCTTACATCTATTGGTGTCACGAAATTAGTAGAGCCTCCTGATGCAAATGGGAGAGATCTTTGGATTGATGCAGTTTTTGGTAATAATCAAACAAGAAAAGTTGATGATAAATTAATTAAACTTTTTAATCAAAAATTTCATAACAAATATAGCAAGGTAATAAGTATTGATATCCCAACAGGATTATGTCCTGATAAAGGAGAGCCTTTTTTAGATAAAGCAGTAAAGGCAGACTATACCTTGGCAATTGGTCTTAATAAGATTGGGTTGACTCAAGATTCTGCATTGTCTTTTATTGGAGAATTGCACCACATAGATGTTGGGGTACCAATTAGTAAACTCTCAAAAGTTGATAAAAAGATTTTTAAGGTTACTTACAAAGATTTAAAAAATATTGATTTACCTTCTTTACCAAAAAATTCCAACAAATATAAAAGAGGTAGAACATTATTAATAGCTGGAAGTGAAAAATATCCTGGTGCTGCATACTTAGCATTAAAAGGTGTGATATCAAGTGGAGCAGGCTATATCTCCGCTGTCCTTCCTGAGTT
>JAOIOX010000052.1 GCA_028140765.1 Prochlorococcus sp. AH-736-N03
GAAATATTTTCTCTAAAGCTTCATTTTCGTGTTCACTATAAACATCTAGGATTCTTTTCATATATGGTTTGTAAGAACTTCTCCAAGTAGTTTTTCTAGTGCTTGTTCTAAAATCACCTTTTTTTTCTTTAAAAAAAAATTCCTCAAATTGATTTAATCTATTTGGGAATTCAAAACCATCTTTTATTTGCTTTTTATAGGGATTGCCTATCCAATTAATCCAATCAAATTGATTCAATTCCAATTGCAAATTTATTAATTGTAATTTTTTTTTGGCTTCCTCTAATCCAGAAATATTAGCCTTTAAACCAAGAGATATTCTTTGAATTTTAAAGTTATTTTTATCTTCTTTGGAGGGTAGTGAACCACGAATATTTAATTTCTCTCCTCTTTTCTCAATTTTAAGCTTGCTTCCTTGAGTAGCAAATTTATCATTGACATTACTAATTTCCTGAATTACGTTCATTTACTTATATAATTGACCTTATGATGACGTTTTTAATGTTTATTTTCAATCTCCATAAATTTTAGATGGATAGAATAGGCGTCTTACTAATGAATTTAGGAGGGCCTGAACGCATTAACGATGTAGGCCCATTCTTATATAATCTTTTTTCTGATCCAGAAATAATCAGGACTCCTTTCCCTGTTTTTCAAAAGCCCCTGGCTTGGTTAATTAGTACTCTTAGGAGTACCACTTCACAACAGGCCTACCTCTCAATAGGTGGAGGTTCACCTATCAGAAGGATAACTGAACAACAAGCAAGAGAATTACAATCTAAATTAAGAGATAAGGGGTTTAATGCCACTACCTACATCGCTATGAGGTATTGGCATCCTTTTACCGAATCAGCGATTGCTGATATGAAAGCAGATGGCATCGATCAAATTGTTGTAATACCCTTGTATCCGCACTTTTCGATAAGTACTAGTGGTTCGAGCTTTAGAGAATTAAAAAAATTGCGAGATTCTGATGATGAATTTAAGAAGGTTCCAATGAGATGTGTAAGGAGTTGGTTCAGTCAATCAGGTTATTTAAAGTCTATGGTCGAATTAATTTCTGAACAGATTTCACTTTGTGAATCACCTTCAAAAGCCCATATATTTTTCACTGCTCATGGAGTTCCTAAGAGTTACGTAGAGGAAGCTGGAGACCCTTACAAACAACAAATTGAAGATTGTTCTTTATTAATTATAAATGAGCTGGAAAAATATTTAGGTCATAGTAACCCGCATACACTCTCTTATCAAAGTAGAGTTGGTCCTGTTGAGTGGTTGAAACCTTATACAGAAGAAGTGTTAGCTGATCTTGGGAGGTCAAACGTTAATGATTTGATTGTGGTCCCTATAAGTTTCGTTGGAGAGCATATCGAAACATTGCAAGAAATTGATATTGAATATAAAGAAATTGCTGAAAAGGCTGGTATTAAAAATTTTCGCAGAGTTAAGGCTCTAAATACACATCCTACTTTTATTGAAGGTCTTAGTGATCTAGTGATTTCCTGCTTGGAAGGGCCTCTAATTAATATAGAGGAGGCTTCTCAATTGCCTGAAAAAGTTAAACTTTATCCTCAGGAGAAGTGGCAATGGGGTTGGAATAATAGTTCAGAGGTGTGGAATGGAAGGGTTGCAATGATTATTTTTCTTGTGCTTTTTATTGAACTTATTTCAGGTTCTGGACCTTTACATAAATTAGGCATCTTATAAAGAAAAATTGATATTTTTTGAAAATTTTTAAATTATTTAAAAGATTTTTTTGAATACATTTCTGACATTACATTTCTAAATGAGGCAAAAGTATTTAATTGAGTTTAATATTTATAGTAAATATTGAATTTCTTTAGTGACCCTTACTTCGAGATCCTTTTCAAAGGGTAGTTCAAAACATGAAAATCCAGTTTGGATAACTGGTGCAGATGCACTAATGGATTCTTTAAAAATTCATGGAGTAAAAGTTATATTTGGATATCCTGGGGGAGCGATACTACCAATATATGACGCAGTTCATAAGGCAGAACAAGATGGTTGGTTAAAGCACTATATGGTTAGGCATGAACAAGGTGGTTCACATGCGGCTGATGGATATGCAAGATCTACTGGTGAAGTAGGAGTATGTTTTGGAACCTCAGGCCCAGGGGCAACAAATTTGGTAACTGGAATCGCCACTGCGCAAATGGATTCAGTCCCTCTAGTTGTAGTTACAGGTCAAGTCCCAAGACATGCTATAGGGACAGACGCTTTTCAAGAAACTGATATTTTTGGCATAACTCTTCCAATAGTGAAACATTCATGGGTAATAAGGAATCCTTCAGATATCGCGAAAGTAGTATCTGAGGCTTTTTTTATAGCCTCATCTGGAAGACCTGGCCCTGTTTTAATTGATATACCCAAAGATGTAGGTCAGGAGTTCTTTAATTACCAAAGAGTTTTGCCTGGTGAGATTATTCCTAAAGGATTTAAAAGGAATGGAGAAATTAATGATTGCGATATCAACAAAGCAATTAAATTAATAGAAGATTCTGAAAGACCTCTTCTATACGTAGGAGGTGGTGCAATATCTTCAGGAGCTCATGATGAAATAAAAACTTTGGCAAAGAATTATCAAATACCAGTTACCACAACCTTAATGGGGAAGGGTGCTTTTGATGAAAAAGACAATTTATCAGTAGGGATGTTAGGAATGCATGGAACAGCTTATGCAAATTTTGCTGTTACAGAATGCGATCTTCTAATTGCTATTGGGGCTAGATTCGATGATAGGGTGACAGGAAAATTAGATACTTTTGCACCTAATGCAAAGGTAATTCATATAGATATCGACCCAGCAGAAGTTAATAAAAATAGACGTGTAGATGTTGCAATTGTTGCTGATGTTTCAAAAGCCGTTCATAAAATTAATGAACAATCTCTAAAAAACAAATTTACTTGTAAGACGAAAAAATGGTTAGAAAAAATTGATTTTTGGAAACATAAACACCCTTTATATGACCCGCCTAAAGAAGGAGAAATATATCCTCAGGAAGTTCTTTT
Source organism: Prochlorococcus sp. AH-736-N03 (assembly GCA_028140765.1). Taxonomy (GTDB): domain Bacteria; phylum Cyanobacteriota; class Cyanobacteriia; order PCC-6307; family Cyanobiaceae; genus Prochlorococcus_A. The sequence goes on from JAOIOX010000052.1 coordinate 3,031, forward strand.
AAAAGTAAGGGAACTTTCACCAGAAGCTTATACAACTACAGATGTAGGACAACATCAGATGTGGGCTGCTCAATATCTTAGGAATTCTCCAAGAAAATGGATTAGTAGTGCAGGCTTAGGAACTATGGGCTTTGGATTGCCAGCGGCAATTGGAGTAAAAGCGGCCTTACCTAATTCAGATGTAATTTGTATTGCAGGAGATGCAAGTGTCTTAATGAATATTCAAGAATTAGGAACCTTATCTCAATATGGTCTAAAGGTGAAATTGATTATCATCAATAATCGCTGGCAAGGGATGGTAAGACAATGGCAAGAAAGTTTCTATGATGAAAGATATTCCTCATCTGATATGAGTTGTGGTGAACCTGATTTTGTAAAACTTGCTGAGTCTTTTGGAGTTAAAGGGTATTTAATTTCTGATAGAAAACAATTACAGATTGAATTAAAAAATGCGCTTGATCATGACGGCCCTGCCTTGATTAATATCCTTGTCAGAAGAGGTGAAAATTGTTATCCAATGGTTCCTCCTGGTAAAAGTAATGCTCAAATGGTTGGATATGTTAATTGTGAAGACTAATTTTTTTAAAAATTCTTGTTTTTAAAAAATTAATTTTAAGATAATTTTAAAATCTTAGATGTTTCTGAATTGAAAAAATTATCAAAAATTTTAATTATAATCTGTTTGATTGTTCTTAATCCTGTAATAGTAAACTCGGCCGAAATTCTTCAAATTAAAAGCTCAAATACTATTTTGGTGGGGGATCAAAATAGAAATTTAACTATTGGATTATTTTGTGTAGATGTAAATGAAAATGATGAGATTGAAGCAACTAATCTACTTAAGAGTGAATTCCCAAGGGGGAGCAAAGTGAAAATAAAGCCTTTTCGTTTCAAAGAGGATGTTTTGATAGCCAAAGTTTTTAATATTAAAGGTACTAAGGAGATGACAGAATTATTGGTCGCTAATAACTTAAGTAGTGAAATTTGTCCAAGTTAATTATCTTTATGAGCAAATAAGATTCCATTGTCTTGAGATTGTTTTGCTCCTTCTCCAGGAATAAAATTCATCATTGAATTTGTATGTGCATAAATTTGAGATGTCTATATTTGTAGGAAGGATGTTCTCATTTAAAAGTTGTCTATAGGCAGATCTTTTTAAATCAAGTTGATTTAAGTTTTGCTCTCTGAAGTGATTTGAATCATTAAAACAAAAATCTTTTTTAGTTTTAGTCAATTTGATACT
>JAOIOX010000053.1 GCA_028140765.1 Prochlorococcus sp. AH-736-N03
TTATTGATTTTTGATGCAGCTCCACTACTAACGAAAGGAATTACTTGAAACGGTTTTAGTGCTGACCTCATGAAGCTTTTATATTCTGGATTCCCTGCACACATTAAAACCCTTCCTTTTTTGTCAGTAATAACAGCATGGATTTTATGTATTGACTCGATATTTGATCCTCTCATTAAGGTTGCTTGGATAGGAGGATTGTTAGAAGTGTAGAGGTTTTTAAAATTAGAACTCATCTAGAAAATGTTATATTGAAAAATTGAAATGCCAGATAATGCTAAGACTGAAATAATGGAAAGAATTTGAATTAAATTTCTTAAAATTGGTTTTACCTCAATTGAGGCAATAAGTATTTCTTTTTCTCTCAAAACTAATGGTTTTTCCCATACTTGGCCGTCATACCAACCTGATTCCTCATATTCAACTTTTTCGGAGGTTAATCTTTTAAATATATGATTCCAACCTAAATATAACCTTATTGTAATTAAAAGAGGTATTGATAAGCTGCTAAAAAAGCTTAATAAAATATATTTAAAAAGGGACGTTTTGAAATAAACACTTCCTGAAGAAATGACTAGAAATAGAACAAAAGCTCCTAACCAGAATTTTGCCAAAATAATAATTAGTGACTTTTTTGTTTTTGGCCAAGAAAAAATTTTAGATTTTGATAATTCTATGAATTCATTTGTAGGTTGTTGCTCTCTAGGGACAGGACACTTAGATTCGTTCATAAAATATACTATGGAAATATAAGGTTATCTCCATTACTCCAGAACGATTCAAGGTCATAATATTTTCTTATTTCTGGTTGAAAAATATTTACTATCAAATCACCATAATCGAGTAAAGCCCATTTAGCTTCGCTAACGCCTTCTTTTCGTATCGGTTCAACTTTAGCCTTCTCTCTAAGTTCTCCCTCTACAGAGTTTGTTATGGATCTAACCTGTACATCAGATAATCCTTCTGCAATCAAAATCCATTCACTTATAAATGATACTTTGTCAATTTTTATAAGTTTTATATCTCTTGCCTTTTTTTCATCACATGCTTTTGCTGCCATTAAAACCAAGCTTTTATTGTCCATAAACATTTTCACTTGAAACTGATTTTTCTGAACCTTCTTGTTGAGATAGTTCTGATCTTGCTTTTTCGGCACTTTTTCTTAACGCATCTAATCTATCTTCAAAGAAACTTCTTTTTTTCTTTTTTCGTGTCTTTTCAATTAACTCCTTTAATGCTCCTCCAAGACTTTTATATGCATTTGGAATGCTGTAACCAAATCTACAAGCAAGATCTATAGCCCTTTCATCTGCATAAATAGCATCTTGAAGCTTTTTTTCAGAATTATTTTTTAAATATAATCTATATCCTGCAAAACTTGATAATCCAAGAGCAAGTAATAAAAGTAAACCATCTTGCACCCAAAGCTCTCCTATCGCGCCTCCAAGTCCTATTGCAAGAGCTGCCATTTCCCATCCGTCTCTTGGGATTGTGTCATTTTGAATTTTTCCTACTTCGTGCCAGAACAATAAATTTCTGTGGTCAATTGCGTAGTTATCCCATTCATCTAAATCTATTTGGATTTCCACTTCGTCACGACCAATTTCCTCAAGTGTTATTAAAGGTGGGTCTATAGCAACAGCAGCTTCAACAAATACCCAACTTTCATTCTCTGGGGGCAACAAACTTTTAAGTCGCTGAAGTTCGCTCATAAAAAATTAATTTCTCCCAATACTATAGAAACAAATGTTGCTTTTCAAGTAACTTGATTAACATCTGATGATTTATAAGTAGCATGTGATAAATGAAGGGTTTAAATTATGCCTCAAAGAGGTGATCTTAAGAAAATTCTTATTCTTGGTTCTGGGCCTATTGTTATAGGGCAAGCATGCGAATTTGATTACTCTGGCACTCAAGCTTGTAAAGCTTTAAGAAATGCTGGTTATGAAATTATCTTAATAAATTCTAATCCAGCATCAATAATGACTGATCCTGAGATCGCAAGCAAAACATATATTGAACCATTGACTCCTGAAATTGTTTCTCAGATCATTTTAAGAGAAAAACCTGACGCAATTCTTCCCACTATGGGGGGGCAAACCGCTTTGAATCTTGCAGTTAAATTATCAGAGTCAAATTTTTTAAAGCAAAATAATATTGAATTAATTGGTGCTGATTTAAGAGCTATTAATAAAGCTGAAGATAGAAAATTGTTTAAAGAATCGATGGAGAAAATTAATGTAAATGTTTGTCCTTCGGGAATCGCATCTAATCTGGGTGAAGCTATGGAGGTATCCAAAAAAATTTGTTCTTATCCTCTTATTATCAGGCCTGCATTTACATTAGGTGGAGTTGGAGGTGGAATTGCTTTTAACCTTGAAGAATTTGTCGAGTTGTGTAAATCAGGTTTAGAGGAAAGTCCAAGTAATCAAATATTGATTGAAAAATCACTTATTGGATGGAAAGAGTTTGAACTAGAGGTGATGAGAGACAATGCTGATAATGTTGTTATAGTCTGCAGTATTGAAAATCTAGACCCAATGGGTGTACATACGGGAGATTCGATTACTGTAGCTCCTGCACAGACCCTAACAGATAAGGAGTATCAGAGATTAAGGGATATGTCTTTGAAAATCATTAGGGAGGTAGGAGTTGAAACAGGAGGGAGTAATATTCAATTTGCAATTAATCCATCTAATGGCGAAGTTATTGTCATAGAAATGAATCCCCGTGTGAGTAGATCCTCTGCTTTAGCAAGTAAAGCAACTGGATTCCCCATAGCTAAGATTGCAGCTTTATTGTCTGTTGGCTATACACTTGATGAGATTATTAATGACATTACAAAAAAAACACCTGCATGTTTCGAGCCATCAATTGATTACGTAGTTACTAAGATCCCAAGATTTGCCTTTGAAAAGTTCAAAGGCTCCTCTAATACTTTAAGCACTTCGATGAAATCTGTTGGTGAGTCAATGGCAATAGGTCGTTCTTTTGAAGAATCATTTCAGAAAGCATTAAGGTCATTAGAAGTAGGTGTTTTTGGATGGGAATGTGTCTCAAAAGATGAATTTAAAAATGAGAGTCAAATTAAAAATAGTTTAAGAAACCCTACATCTGAAAGAATCCTCCTAATTAAAAAAGCTATGCAGCTTGGGAAAACTAATACTTATATTCAAGAAGTTACAAATATAGATTTATGGTTTATCGAAAAATTACGTAACATCTTTAATTTTGAAAATGATTTTTTGAAAGATAAGGAACTTTATACTCTTGATAGGGACTTGATGTTACATGCTAAACAATTAGGCTTTTCAGATCAACAGATAGCAAAGTTAACAAATTCTGAATTTTTTGAAGTAAGAGATTTTAGAAAAAAACTTAATGTAATTCCAATTTATAAAACTGTTGATACTTGTTCAGCAGAATTCTCATCCTCAACTCCATATCATTATTCAACTTATGAAGAATCTTTCATTAATTTTAATTCTCAAATTTTTGATAGCGAGATTTCTGAAAATAGTAAATCAAAAAAAATTATGATTCTTGGAGGAGGTCCAAACAGAATTGGTCAGGGAATAGAATTTGACTACTGTTGCTGTCATGCATCATATCAAGCTTCTACAAATGGTTATAAAACAATAATGGTTAATAGTAACCCTGAAACTGTATCAACAGACTATGATACTAGCGATATTTTATATTTTGAGCCTGTAACTTTGGAGGATGTGCTCAATATAATAGAAGCTGAAAATCCCTATGGTTTGATTGTTCAATTTGGAGGTCAAACTCCACTGAAATTATCATTACCCTTATTTGAATGGCTTAAATCTAAAGATGGGATAAGAACTGGATCAAAAATTCTTGGGACTTCTCCAACATCAATCGATTTAGCAGAAGATAGAGAGGAATTTACAAAAATTCTAGAAGAATTAAGTATTAGACAACCTTTAAACGGTATTGCACG
>JAOIOX010000054.1 GCA_028140765.1 Prochlorococcus sp. AH-736-N03
TAATAAGAAAAATAATCTACTTGCAGATATATGGCTTTCTATTTTTGCTGTGAATGCAAGAAGTTTCATAAATCCTCATTGGATACTTAAGCAAATAAATGCTATTAAAAATTTCCAATTTACTAATTACGAAAATTTACTCTACTCTCAATTAACCACTCCTGGATTAATTTCATATTTCAATGGGTTTAGAACTACTGAAAATAATCTCAATGAAAATCTTGGGAGAGAATTATTGGAGCTTTATACTGTTGGTGAAGGTAACTTTTCCGAGGAAGATGTTAAAAATACAGCTTTAGTCTTAACCGGATTAACATTAGATAATGAGAATAATGTAAGACAATCTGCAAAGTTCCATTTTAAAGGCGAAACTAAAATACTTGGCAAAAAGAAATTCTTTAATTTAAAAAGTTTAGTTAACTGGTTAGTCCAACAACCCTCAACTGCCGAAAATGTAGTAAAAAGATTTGGTAATTATCTAATAGGCGAGGACATCAATCATAAAGATATTTTGCCTGTTGTTGAAAATTTCAAAACTAGTAATTTAAAACTAGCAATCTTATATGAAAGTTTTGCCCAAAATGAGCTATACATAAATTGTCAGCTTCTAGGTTCTAGGCTACTTGATCCTAGTTCTCTAGTATCCAAAACTATTTCACTTATAGGAAGTAGACATCCAAATAATATCAAAATTGGGGTAAAAATATTAACTAAAATGGGTCAAAAGTTTTTAGAACCTCCTAATCCTAAAGGTTGGCCGTTTGGAGATAAATGGCTTAATGGTTCAAGAATTTTCTATAGAAAAAAGGGGCTTAGAATGCTTATTGCCGATGAAGAAATATGGGACACAAGGAATACACCTGATCTCTTATCAAGAGATTTAGTTCCATTTGAACCATTAAATATTTCTCTGCCTGCAATTCCAACAAGAGAAAATATTTCTGCATTAATTACTGATCCTGCTTGGAATTTTAGTAGCCCAATCGATTTAATTTTTTAAAATGAAACTTTCAAGACGAAATTTTATAGGTTTAACATTTACTTCAGGTTTTTTTGCCTTATACAACAATCAAATTTCTGCAAGTTCTAATCTCGGAATAAATAAAAAAAAGGTTCTAATACTCATTGAAATGAGAGGAGGTAATGATGGATTAAATACTATTATTCCATATAGAAATTCAATATATTTTTCTCAAAGACCAAATATATCTATTAAAAACTTTTTTAAATTGAACTCAGAACTTGCATTAAACCCAATGATGGGGAGTTTATTGCCATTATGGGAAGAAAAAAAACTTACTTTTGCCTTAGGAGTTGGTTGGCCTAATCCAAATAGAAGTCACTTTATGGCTATGGATCAATGGAGTACTGGTAGTGAATCAGGAATAGGAAAGGGTTGGCTAGCAAAAATATCTGACTCAATTAAAAATGAGCAATATTTATTATCTTTAGGTCCAACAGGTTCCAATTCGATAGAGGGCTCAAAAGTTAATTCCGTTCATTTTCTAGGAAATGAAAAAAATTTATTAAGTAATCCTAATTATAAAAATATGGAAATATCAAATAATAGGAAATCACTTAAAAAATTTCTAGAGATAGAAAAATTTAGTATGAATAAAATAACTGAATTAAAAAATAAAATTCAAAAATTACCCTCTGATATAAAACTTCCTAAAGGTCAATTATCTAAACAAACTGCAACGGCTTTAAAAATAATTAATACAGATTTTCCTCCATCCTTTATACAAATGGAAATAGGTGGTTTTGATACTCATCAGAATCAAATCATAAGACAAAATAGATTGCTTAAAGAATTAAGTGAGAACATCTCAGCATTAAAAAGAGGTACTGAAAAATTGAATAAAAATATTGAATTAAATATTGTTGTTACTAGCGAATTTGGTAGAAGAACAAAGGAAAATGGATCAAAAGGTACCGATCACGGAAGTGCTTCAATAGCATTTCTTATTGGCGATATTTTTAAAGAAAAATTTATCGGGAAATATCCAGATTTAAACAATCTTGATAAAAGAGGAGATTTAATCCCTAACTTATATCCAAATGATCTCTATGGATATATTCAAAAAAAGATATGGGGATAGAATTAATCATCATTTGAATACCAATACTTTAGAGGTAAGTAAAAATAGGGATTATTGTACTTCTATGTTTATTTATTTCTATCGAAAAAAAAGCAAAAATTTTTTTTTTCTTTGCTGAAATTCTTAATTTTTATTTCTTTAAAAACTTATCTTCTATTATTCTCAGATTTAGCATTATTTGTTAATTTAATTAAATCTAATTTTGGGTTAAAGTCGAATAAATAAAAGTAATTTTGAATAATCTAAATACAAAAAAAGAGCAAGAACTATATGTAACCCAGAGTGCAACAATTAGCTGCAAAAAGTATTTTTTTTCTATTTAACCTTTTTTCTCTTTAAATTAATTTAAACTCAAATTACTAAAATCTGATATGCACCATCTATAAGGATTTACAAGGGTTTAACTCATGATAGAAATAAAAAAACTAACTAAATCTTTTATTTTATATTAGTTTTTATTCATGAGATTTTCTAGCCTACGACTAACTTTCTATGCTAAGCTAAGCAGGTTCAAAAAAAATTGAATAACCCATTGGAGGGGTGGTCGAGTGGTTTAAGGCTCTAGTCTTGAAAACTAGCGTGTCTGCAAGGGCACCGTGGGTTCGAATCCCACCCCCTCCGTATTTAGAACATCTGCATAGGGTGTCATATACCTCCATAGACAGACAAAATTATTTTAAACGTAGATATGAAGCCATATTTGCAAGATTTAAAAAACTTAGCCTTATCATAGTCCTCCATAAACAATCAGATAGGGGCAATTATTTACTGGGGGATTTACTGTGGGATTTGTTAAAAATTACTGGGGGATTGAATTCGATTTATAAATCGAATTAAAATTGGATAAATAAATCTTCTTTTTATATTATTTATGTTGAGAAAAAAAGAAAAACAAACTTTAACAAGACTCTTCCTTTTAGGAGTTGGTGCTCCAATTGGGCTTGATCGCTTTTACGAAGGAGATGTAACTGGAGGATTCTTAGCAATTTTGGGTTTTCTTGTCGCTTTGATAACAGTAGTAGGCTTGTTGGTATGGATCTTCCCTTTTATTTCCAAAACTTTTCGTTTGCTAAGAGAATTTGAAAATGCAGAAGATTAAATGAAACGCTTACTACGTGTAATTAATTAATGAATAAAACAAACACTTGGTTAATTACAGTATTTGCTGTTGTTCTTATTTGTGTTTACCTTATTGCATATCTAAATTCACAAAAGAAACCATCCTTGCTTCGTCCAAAACCTAGCATTGAGAATTTGGACTATAAAGCATTCTTACTCCGTCCAAAACCTAGTATTGAGGATTTGGAATATAAAGCATTAGATAAGTTAAGGGGAAATGCTGAATTTGCTGCGAATAGAGATTATGCGGACTATGAAAAATTTGGAAGTATAATTTTTTGCAATACTTCATTCAATAGTCGAATTGAATCAGCAAACTATTCGAAACAAATGGAATTTTATATTTCTGGGAAAGAAGCAGATTTATCAGAATGGGATACTGTTATAAAAAATTATGAAAACGAAAGATCAAAATGTAGAGACTTTAATCCTTAAATGAAATGCTTATTACAAATTTTAAATAAGGACAAAAATTTAGTGGGGGATTTACTGGGGGATATTTAGTTGATCTAATGCAAAAAATATCGCCATAGGCAGTCATAGAAAATCATTAGGGCTGAATAAAAATTACACCCCCTCCGTTCTAATAAAAAGCTACTGAAATCCAACCAAATAATATAAACGCCTTTTTGATAGGTTCTT
>JAOIOX010000055.1 GCA_028140765.1 Prochlorococcus sp. AH-736-N03
TTTATTTGTTAATTAGGATTTATGCCTTTCTTCCGTAAAGCTCTCCTATTATTTTTACATCGAGTGGATCTTTTGATCCCATGTCTGTATCTGAAGGTTGGATAGCTTCAAAAGTACCAGCAAATTCGTCTGTGTCAGAATCTACGTTGTTGATTGAAAGAGTAATAACGCCAGTACCGTTTACATCAACTTTGATATTTTCTTTAGCAAGTTCTTCGTCATCTCCTCCTAATGCAACTAAACCTTGAGCATATTCAACACCAGTATTTTTAGCTCTTGCTTTAGGATCTAGAAAATCGCCTGTTCTATAGTTAGGTGTAAATGTTGAGCCACTAACTTCAGTGCCTGGCTCAATGGATGAAGGTAAATCGGCAGTAAGATCTTTTGCTGAGAATGCAAATGGTACCTCTAAACCACCAGGAGTTAAAACAGTAATAAGTTGAAAATCAATACCACCTTTTTCGGTGAAAGTTCCTGAATCTATATCTCCATAAACTTCTGTCACTGTGGTGTTATTTCTAGGACTAATAATTTTCGTAGAAACAAACTCTGCAGCTTTTCGTTTTGTCCCAGGCACTTTTACATAAACTTCTGTTGGATGCATGCATATTCCTTTAAGGCTATCTCCATTACTTAAAGATATTGATCCGACAAGAGATGAGTCTAATGCAGGGCAATCATTAGCTTTTCCAGTATTAACAACATCTGTAAATTGGGCATTTCCTCTTTCAGAAAAAGCAAATGTTTTAACAGGTACGAAAGCAAAAGTTATACAAATTGAAATAACAAAAGCTAAGAAAGAACGAATTCTCATAATTAAAGTTGCAGTAAGGTTCTGTGACGATAGATTAAAGGTCATCTAAATAGTTCAGTACGGATATTACAAGGGAAAGGACCATAAAAGATAGGACTTTGAAATCCTCGAAACAACCCGTAGCTTTTTAGCTTGTTCGAAAAGATCTCTAACTCTGCTTGCTCCAACTCCTACAAACATCTCAACAAATTCTGAACCTGATATTGAGAAAAAAGGTACACCTGCTTCTCCAGCTACTGCTTTTGCTAGCAATGTTTTTCCTGTACCAGGAGGGCCAACAAGAAGAACACCTTTTGGAATTTTTGCTCCGACTGCGGTAAATCTATCTGGGCTTTTAAGAAAGTCAACAACTTCTGTGAGTTCTAATTTTGCACCTTCAACACCAGCGACATCTGAGAAAGTAACCTGTGTGGAGGGTTCCATTTGAAGTCTAGCTTTACTCTTACCAAAACTCATAGCAGGGTTACCACCTCCAGCATTTCCACTTTGAGATCTCCTGAAAAGAAAAAATAGTCCTCCAATTAAAAGTACTGGGAAAATTAAGCTACTTAAAGCTTGTTGCCATGGATTGGCTAATTTTGTCGGAGTTACAGCTATATCTACATTATTCTCAGTAAGTATTTTTAATAAATCTTTGTCAGGAGCTAAATTGACCTCAGACCTGCTCCCATCATTTTCAACAACTTGAGCTGTGGCATTATCTGGAGATATTAGAACTCTACTAATTTCTTTATCTTGGACGGCCTCTATAAAATCACTATATCTCAAGGTCTTTGTAGAACTTTCAGTATTAGGTTTATCAAAGACAGAAGTACCAATGAAAATTACAGTAATCACAGCTAGAACATAAAGTCCTAAGTTTCTCCAACGTTTGTTCACAATTAAAAAACTTTAATAAATCTATAATACTAATAATAAAACAATATTAAGAGCGTCTTAGAACATCTACTACACTTTTAAATGCAAACCATTCAGGAATTGGTTCGCCATTCCTCAATTTCTTTCTAAATTCAGTACCACTAAGTTTCATAACTTCATAATTAAATTCTTTAGCTTCTTCAGCTGTTATGTATCCTTTTTCTTTTGTATAAACTAAATTTTTTGAAGGAACAGTCTGCATCATCAATTCATCTGCGCACTTATTAGCAAAATTCTGGGCGTCATATGGGCCATAAAAATCTTCACCAGTTGATGATGACTTACAACCAGCCATATCTCTACCAATAATAAAATGGGTGCAGCCATAATTTCTTCTGATTATCATGTGTTGAAGAGCTTCCCTTGGCCCTGCCATATGCATTGAATAAGGTAAAAAAGCCCACTTTATTCTTTCATCAGATATTTCCTCTTCCAATTCTTTATAGGTCAAATATCTTACTTTTCCAGGTATATCGTCTTGTTGAGTTGGCCCACAAGTTGGATGTACTAAAACCACTGAGTTGGAAGAGACATTATCTGATAGTAAGGCATTAGTAAATAACTCATAATGTGCTCTATGAATTGGATTTCTACATTGAAATGCAACTACATCATGATTTGATGGCAGTGTAGATCTAACTTCTTCGGGGGTTTTGCAGGGAAATTCTCTAACTGGTAGTTCAAAACCATAAACTTTCCCTCCTAAATAAAATCTTCCCCTTTCATGAAAAATCATCTTAACAGCAGGATGATCTAAAGAATTAGTGCCATAACAAAGTTCAGCTTCTAAAGATTTATCAGGTTCCCAAATAGAACTTACTTCTAAAATTGCAATTTTTTGGTTTTTGTAGGTAAGCAAGATTGTTTCTCCAGCTTTTACTTCATCATTATTTGAATCAAAGACAATAGGTAAGCCAAAAAGCAAACCACTTATATCTCTGTGATTTTCGATAACCGATTTGTAGACAAAGAGGTGCTGGTATGGGCGGAGGAAATGATGAAAGAGAACAAACACTAAACCAGCTCCTAACTGAAATGGACGGTTTTGAAGGTAATTCAGGAATAATAATAGTTGCTGCTACTAACAGACCTGATGTCTTAGATTCAGCTTTAATGCGTCCTGGAAGATTCGATAGACAGGTAACAGTAGATAGACCAGATTACGCTGGTAGATTACAGATATTGAATGTTCATGCGAAAGATAAAACTCTCTCAAAAGATGTTGATTTAGATAAAGTTGCTAGAAGAACACCCGGATTTACTGGTGCAGATTTAGCTAATCTTTTAAATGAAGCAGCAATACTAGCAGCTAGAAAAGATTTAGATAAAGTAAGTAATGATGAAGTAGGTGATGCCATCGAAAGAGTTATGGCAGGTCCAGAAAAGAAAGATAGAGTCATCAGTGATAAGAAAAAAGAATTAGTTGCTTATCACGAAGCTGGCCATGCACTCGTTGGAGCATTAATGCCTGATTATGATCCCGTTGCGAAAGTTTCAATAATTCCCAGAGGTCAAGCTGGAGGTTTAACCTTCTTTACTCCAAGTGAAGAAAGAATGGAATCTGGGCTTTACTCTCGTTCTTACCTTCAAAATCAAATGGCTGTAGCTCTCGGTGGAAGAGTTGCTGAAGAAATTGTTTATGGAGAAGAAGAGGTAACAACTGGAGCTTCAAATGATCTACAACAAGTCGCTAATGTAGCAAGACAAATGATCACTAAATTCGGCATGAGTGACAAAATAGGTCCAGTCGCTCTAGGTCAATCTCAAGGAGGAATGTTTCTCGGAAGAGATATGAGCTCTACAAGAGACTTCTCTGAAGACACAGCCGCAACTATTGATGTAGAGGTTTCAGAACTTGTTGATGTTGCCTATAAGAGAGCTACAAAAGTTTTATCAGATAACAGAACTGTTCTAGACGAAATGGCTCAAATGCTAATTGAAAGAGAAACTATAGACACTGAAGATATCCAAGATTTGCTTAACCGCTCAGAAGTAAAAGTCGCAAATTATATTTAAGGCGTAATTTTAAATATTTAATGAATAATAATGAAGA
>JAOIOX010000056.1 GCA_028140765.1 Prochlorococcus sp. AH-736-N03
TGTTTCGACATAACTGCGACTTTAGAAGACTCAACAATTATGGCTATCTCTCATAAAGAATATAAACATTTACATGGGGTACAGTTCCATCCTGAAAGTGTGTTGACGCAATTTGGTCATAAATTAATTAGTAATTTTCTAAAAATGGCTGAACAAAAGTAAAATAAAAAAAAATTAATATTATGATTTCTCAAATTAAAAACTTTTTATTTTTGATATTAGTTAGCTCTTTTTTACCTAACTCATTATTGGCAAGGAATTTAGGAATAAAGAGTTTGGGACATAGTAGTTTTTTAATTACAAGTGCAGATAAATCTATTCTTATAAATCCCTTTAAAGCAATAGGTTGTGCAAGCAATTTAAAAGAGCCAAAAGAAGTCAATGTAGATTTCATTTTGGCTAGTTCTAGGCTTCCAGATGAAGGATATAACCCTAATGATCAATTAATGTTCGTTGAGCCAGGAATCTATCAATTTGAGGATATTTTATTAAATGGAATTTCTGTGCCACATGACAGAGTAGATGGAAGAAGATTTGGGATGGCAACTGTTTGGAGTTGGGAGCAGAATGATCTTAAAATTGTTCATATGGGAGGAGCTGCTGGTGATATTGATATAAACAGTCAAATTATTTTGTCTAGTCCAGATATATTATTTATTTCAATTGGAGGAGGAATAAAATCTTATGATGGGCAAGAGGCTTCAAGAATAGTTAAGCTTCTAAAACCTAATGTAGTTATTCCTGTTCACTTTGAGCGCGGCAAAAAAATTAATAAAGAATGTGACTTCTCAAATGCTGATTTATTTATTGAAAATATGAAAGATTTTAAAGTAAAATATGTTGGAAAAGATTTTCAAATAAAACCTAAAAGAATCGATCAAAATACAATTTATATTTTCAGTAATTAATTTTTAAATCTAATATCTTGTAATTATCCCAGAAGAAAATCATTTGTTCTTTAGTTCCAATACTAACCCTTATTGAATTACCGATATCTTTTTTGTTTTCCATACTTCTAATAAGAATACCTTTTTCTCTCATCTGTTGTATTAAGATTTTAGGATCTTTTTTTGGCCAAATTAAGAAATAATTACCTCCACTAAAATGAGTTCTGATTTTTGTTGATTTAAATTTATTTAAAATCCATTCCCTCGCCTTTTTTACTTCTAAAACATAATTATCAATATATGATTTGTCTTTAAGTGCTGCTAATGCAGCTGTTATAGCAAAGCTGTTTACATCATATGGTCCTGTAACTCTATTAATGTAGTGAATTAAATTTTTATTGCCAAAAGCAAAACCTATTCTTAAACCAGCTAGACCTGCAGTTTTTGAAAGAGATTGGATTATTAGTATATTTTTATTCTTTTCAAAATCTATAGATTCAAGAAGACTATCTCCATTAAATTTTTCATATAGTTCATCAACAACTATTAATGAATCGTTATTGATATTGGCTAAATTAATTATTTCATGAGAGCTTAGAACAGTTCCTGTTGGATTATTTGGATTGCAAATAAATATTAACTTTGGATTATGCTTTATTATTTTTTTCCTAAATTCTTCGATGGGGAATAGAAAATTTTCTCCAATGTAAGAACAACTTATTTTTTTCATTCCTCGGATTTCTGCACAAGGAGAATAGTAACCAAAAGTTGGATTTGTGGTAAGAAATATTTGATCTTTTTCTCCAAAGCAATTGAAAATTGCATTTATTGCTGCATCTGCTCCATTGAAAATTCCGATTTCATCATTACCAAATTTTCTTGAATCAAGATATTTATCACATAAAAATTTCTTTAAAAAATTATATTCTGGATAAATTGAAATCTCATCTAATTTTATCGCTTGTAATGCCTCTAAAACCCTAGGACTTGGACCTAAAGTATTTTCATTAAAGTCTAAGCGGAGTAAATTTCTTCTATTTTCTAAAGGTGCAGAGTAAGACTGCATATTTATTATTTCTTCTCTTGGTTTTGGGAAAAGATTATTTAATGGATCAAAATCATTCATTACATTCTTTCTAAAGTTTCAATTCCTAAAAGCTCTAAACTTAATTTTAGTGTTTTTGCAGTTAGGTCACATAAATTAAGCCTAGAAATTTTTATATTTTTTTCTTCTTTGAGGATTGGTACTTGATCATAGAATCTATTAAAAGTCTGACATAGCTCGAATAGATAATTGCATAATCTATTTGGCATTAAGTCTTTTTCAATAGAAATTATGACTTCATCGAACTTAAGTAATTTTCTGATAAGTTTCCACTCAGATTTATGTTCATAATTTACGTACTGAAAATCTTTAGAGTCATAAACAAAATCATTTTTTCTTTTAATTCCTAAAATTCTTACAAGTGTATATAACAAATAAGGAGCAGTATTACCATTTAGGGAAAGCATTTTATCAAAACTAAATTGATAATTGGTAATCCTATTTTGACTTAAATCTGCATACTTAACAGCTCCTAATCCAATAATTCTTGAAGTATTTGCTATAAACTCTTTGGTCTCATAACGATCTTCATCTTTTAATCTTTTCAATAAATCTTCTTTTGCTCTTCTAACTGCTTCATTTAATAAATCTTTTAGGCGTATTGTTTCACCTTCTCTTGTCTTAAGTTTTTTGCCATCAATTCCTTGAACTAAACCAAAAGGGACATGGTCTATTTGACGATTTTCTGGGATCCATTTTGCTTTTTTTGCAACTTGAAAAACTCCAGCAAAATGATTTGCTTGCCCATGATCAGTTACATAAATAATTCTTGAAGCATCATCGCCATTAGGAGGTTTATTGAATCTATATCTTATAGCAGCAAGATCTGTTGTGGCATAATTAAAACCTCCATCTTTTTTTTGAATAATTAGCGGTAAAGGTTTGCCTTCTTTATTATTCATCCCATCTAAAAATACACATTTTGCGCCTTGATCTTCTACTAATATTTTTTTTAAATTCAAATCATCAATAACTGATTTTAAGAAGGGATTATAAAAAGATTCTCCTCTTTCTTCTATTTTTATTTTTAAATTTTTATAGATTTCATCAAATTCTTTCCTTGATTGATCACATAATAATTTCCAAGCTTTAATCGATTTAATATCTCCGCTTTGTAACTTAACTACTTCCTCTCTAGATCTTTTTTGGAATTCAGATTCATTATCAAATCTTTTTTTTGATTCTTTATAAAATTCAACTAAATCACTTATCTTGATATTTCCTATTTCTTCTAGATCATTTGAATATAAATCTTTGAGCTGAGTAATAAGCATGCCAAATTGTGTCCCCCAATCACCAACATGATTGAGTCTTAATACTTCATAACCTCTTAACTCGAAAATTCTAGATATTGAGTCACCTATTATTGTTGATCTTAAATGTCCTACATGCATTTCTTTAGCAATATTAGGACTAGAAAAATCTACAATAACTTTATTAGACAAACCACTATTTAAATCTTTTCTAATTAGAGGTATGCCAGCCCTATTGCATTGAATATTTGACTTAATTTCATTTATTAGAACTTCATCTTTTAATTTT
>JAOIOX010000057.1 GCA_028140765.1 Prochlorococcus sp. AH-736-N03
AGTGACGCTATTTCTGAATCCACTGTTGGTGCTTTATTTATCTCAATTCCAACAGGTTTAGGTTCATATGGTGCGGCAGGCAGAATTGTAGCTGTTGCATTTTTCGCATTAGCTTATATTGCAGCAATAACTTCCTCTGTTTCATTATTGGAAGTTCCAGTTTCCTCTTTAATGGATAAATTTGGTTTTAAAAGAGAAAAATCTGTTTGGCTGATAACTCTTTTCTTATTCTTAGCAGGCATTCCTTCTGCATTAAACTTAAACATTCTTGGAACGATTGATTCGATTTTTGGAGGTGTATTACTTATCTTTGGTGGATTCTTGGTTACTTTCTTTATGGGATGGGTAGTACCTGGAAAGTTTAATGAAGAACTTAGTGATTCAAAA
This sequence comes from Prochlorococcus sp. AH-736-N03, assembly GCA_028140765.1. Lineage (GTDB taxonomy): Bacteria > Cyanobacteriota > Cyanobacteriia > PCC-6307 > Cyanobiaceae > Prochlorococcus_A. The sequence goes on from JAOIOX010000057.1 coordinate 388, forward strand.
GTTGGAATCAAAACGACACGTTATTTGAAATTCATGACAAGATGGGTTGCGCCCCCAATTATTGGTTTTGGTCTATTTATTAGTGTTTTTGATTTACTGAAAGGATGGGTAAGTTAAACACTATTTACTGGGGAACTTTTTTTAAGTAAATATTAAATTTTAAGTTTTATAAAATTTTAAAAGTAACAACAGAAACCAGTCCTGATAAGAAAATGTATAAGATATATCTATATGTTGAATCTAAAGAAATTACAACGAAATCAACAATAAATTACAAGTTTAATGTCAACCAATTCTAATTCATTAAAAGAAAAGCTTACGGAAAATTTTTCTGAATTTTCTCGATTATCTGACTATTCTTTTATGAATTTTCTCAAAGCAGATCCTCAATCAACAAAAGATGGAAATGATCATAAGCCGCGTTCAGTATATTCAGGCCATTACGTACCAGTTCTCCCAACTGCTATTCCAGACCCAGAATATATCTCCCATAGCAAGAAACTTTTTAAAGAACTAGGGCTGAGCTCAGATCTTACTAAAGACAAAAATTTTTGTCGTTTTTTCTCAGGTGATATTACTGTTGCTGATTATCCAATGAGTCCTGTTGGTTGGGCAACAGGTTATGCATTATCAATTTACGGTACTGAATATACCCAACAATGTCCTTTTGGCACCGGCAATGGTTATGGCGATGGCAGAGCAATTTCTGTTTTTGAAGGCTTATTCAATGGAAAAAGAATGGAAATGCAACTTAAAGGAGGTGGTCCCACTCCCTACTGTCGTGGAGCAGATGGTAGAGCTGTCTTAAGGTCTAGTGTACGAGAATTTCTTGCACAGGAATTAATGGATGCCTTGGGAATCCCTACCTCAAGATCTTTAACACTTTATGTCTCACGTTCAGAAATAGTTAGAAGACCGTGGTATTCCAAAGGATCCAAGTATTTTGAACCTGATATCATGATTGATAATCAAGCGGCAATTACGACGAGAGTCGCTCCATCTTTTTTGCGTGTAGGCCAGATTGAACTTTTTGCAAGACGAGTTCGTAATAATGCGCATGATGAGGCCCTCAGTGAACTCAAGATGATAGTTCAACATCTAATTGATAGAAATTATAAAGATAAAATTGAATATGAGATTTCAATTGAAAGTAAAGTAATAAAACTGGCTTCTTTATACAGATCAAGACTTATATCACTGATAGCCAACTGGATGAGAGTTGGTTATTGCCAGGGTAATTTCAATAGTGATAATTGTGCTGCTGGAGGTTATACCTTGGATTATGGCCCCTTTGGATTCTGTGAATTATTTGATCCAAGATTTCAACCATGGACAGGTGGAGGTGAACATTTCTCATTTTTTAACCAGCCTTCTGCAGCGGCAATCAACTTTAAAACATTCTGTTCATCTCTTAGTCCGTTACTTTCAAAAAGCAAACAAGATCAAGAAAAGTTAGATCAAATCGAAAAAGACTTTTCTGAATTAATGAATAAGGAATTGATGAAAATGTGGGCAAACAAGCTTGGTTTAGAACATTACAACGAAACTCTAATAAATGAATTTTTTAATCTCATGGTCATTTCAAAAGCAGACTATACAATTTTGTTCCGTAAACTCTCTGAAATACCTGATAACTTAGATTCTTTAAAAGACTGTTTCTATTTACCAATTAATGAAGAGCTCAATAATAGGTGGGAAGCATGGCTTAAAAACTGGCAATCAGTCTTGAAGAAAGAGGGAAATATTAAAGCAAAATCGGCATCAATGAAATCCCTTAATCCAGTCTATACCTGGCGCGAATGGATGGTAGTTCCCGCATATGAAGAAGCTGAAAAGGGAAATTACAAAAAAATAAAAGAGTTACAGGATGTCTTTAGCAATCCATATGTAGAACAATCCCCAGAAATAGATCAAAAATATAATCGACTAAAACCAAGCCAGTATTTTAACTACGGAGGAGTATCTCATTACAGTTGTTCTTCGTAAAAGGTGAATCCTAAAAATGCAGATTGAACAAGTTACAGAAAAATATTATTTATTTATGGTCGTAGGCATTCCAACTACTGATACAACTCCCACATGAAGTAAGGCCGGCTTCTTTCCAACATTTTTCACATAATGGGGCACCCCATTATTACTCTCTATAAATGCATCCCCCGCTTTAAAGAAATTAATTTCTTCACCCCTCACATGTTTTAATCTTCCTCTGGTGACATGAATCAACATTGGGGAAGGATGAGTATGAATTGGAGTTTTCAGGCCAACTGGAATCTTTACTTTTAAGAGTCTTAATTCAGGCTTACCCTCGAGATAATTAAAATTTTTACCACTAAGTCCTTTTGAACTTTGAATAAGAGGTATAACTTCAATCTTTTCCTCAGCAAGAGATGGGTATGGTGAAGCTAAAGTCCCAATAAAAAGAAAGCAAAATGGAATAAATTTTTTTAATTTCATTAGATACTTGAGTTTCACTAATGATAGATAGTTTCCAAAAATAATAAACTTATTTATTTTTTATATAACTTTTCTAATAGCTTAATTTCCTCTCTTAAATCCTTACCTTTATTATTTAATTTATTATTTTTAAAAACTATTGGGATAATCCACCAGGCTTGAAGACCTAAAAAGATAAATACTAGAATCAATAATTCAAAAGTTCCAGGCTGCATTTGATAAATTAACCTTCTCTTTAAATACCAATATTCTAGAAGCTATTAAATATTCATGAGATTTGCAATATTTCTAGGCTGCTTTTAATTCAATATGAAGTTCAACACCTTTTGATATTATTGCTTCTTTAAAGTCAATCAGTTTGTCAATAATTTTTTGCTTCTCCTGTTCAGTTTTATAGACGTCCTCATAAACCTCCTGTATCGCAAGTGTTACTTTTTGTAGTTTGATTTCTAAATCTTCCCTGTAATTCATAAGCTCCACTAATATATCTTTTTTATTAAATAGCAAAATCATTATTAGTAAATAAGTACATTACCCTAAAAGGATTGACAGCGAAACAAAAAGAATATAATTTATAGTACAAGTGTATTAATATAAAAATAACTTATTAAGGTGAAAGCATGAAGTCTAATTACTCATTTGGTTGTAGCACTAG
>JAOIOX010000058.1 GCA_028140765.1 Prochlorococcus sp. AH-736-N03
AAGGAGCAGAGCTGTAGCTTCTACCAATATCCTCACTTAAGGGGTCAATAAAAAACATAATTTTTAACTCTCAAATAGGGATAAAGCTGAGCAGGCACCGCATTTGGCACAACCTGCGGACATTTCATCAGATTTTATGTTGCCTTCATTTAGTAATTGCGATACTGATTGATAAATATCAATCATGAAATCAGTGCTAGGGGAGGGGTGATGTTCCAGAGGAGTTCCTGCTATTGGCACGAATGGAACTATGAAAGGATAAACTCCTATGGATATCAACTTTTTACTGCAATTTATTAGAGATTCTTTGCTATCCCCTAGTCCAGCTAATAAATATGTGGAAACTTCCCCTCTTCCGAACACTGAGACACTTTCTTCGAAGGCTTTATAGTATCTTTCAAGAGAAATTTCAGATTTGCCAGGAAGAATTTTTTTTCTTATCTTCTCCTCTACAACCTCTAAATGCATACCTAAACTATCAACGCCTGAATCTTTCATTTTTCGAAACCAAATTGGATTATCAGGCGGTTCGCATTGACCTTGAATTGGAATATCAACTTTAGCCTTAACAGCCTTTGCTGCTTCTGCCATTATTCTTGCGCCCCTATCACTACTGTTTGGGGTCCCTGTTGTCATTACTAATTGCTTTATTCCATCAAGTCTGACAGCTGCTTCTGCAACTTCAGCTATTTGATCTGGAGTTTTTCTTACTATGGTTTGTTCGTTTTCCAAAGATTGTTCTCTATGTTTGAAACGAATACATTTTTGAAGAATAGTTGTAGCTAATACATCCTTGCTATGAAGAAGAGCAATCGATTTATAAGGTATACCATCTTTTGTTTTTAAAGAATAAAAATTTGGTTCTTTTGTGGTAGATAATTCCTTGATATTTGAATCTTCACTATTTTGGAGAATAAATTGTCCGTCAGGCTCCTCTGAAAGTTGATAATTAGATTTTTGAGATACGTGATTATAAACTGGTACCATTACAGTCTTCCCTTCAATTGTTAAAGCTCTATGATCGGATGGACCAGCTCCTCCTTTCCTGCCCCTGTTGCCCTTTTTAGGCATGGAACTTATCCCATTAACTTGTAACTCAGTAATAATTTTACCTAGTTCAGACATGATTGATTTCCTCTAAATAGTCTTTTGTAGTTAGATCTTTTGGTATGAAATCTTTCTCATTTGATATCTCAAATACCTTGTTGGGAGATGTATTTAGTTTTAGAGAAAGAAGATCTGGACGACTGTAGTGACCAACACTATCCATCATTCTTTTCCTTTTTGTAATAAGTGATAAATTAATTTCTGCTATGGCTAATCCTTCTCCTTCATCAAGTGGTCCTGCCAAATACTTGCCTTCTGGACTGATAATTGCTGTGTGACATCCTCCCTGAAATGCTTTGTGAAGATTGGTTTCGGACGTTATTTTTTTATAATCTTCTGGATCTAGCCAACCTGTTGAGCAAATCACAAAACAGCCTGCCTCTAAAGCGTGATGTCTCATTGTTACTGCAGTTTGCTCGGTAAATATTGGACCAACTAATGAACCTGGAAATTGAGCACAATGTATTTGTTCCCCTTTAGCCATAAGGGCAAATCTAGCTAAAGGGTTATAGTGCTCCCAACAAGCCAAAGATCCTATCTTGCCAAGTTGAGTATCTACAACTTCTAAACCAGAACCATCACCTTGACCCCAAATCATTCTTTCGTGAAAAGTAGGAGTTATTTTTCTTCTTTTTAAAACAATTTCACCTTTTTCGTTGAAAAGAATTTGAGTATTGTACAAACTTCCACCGTCAAGTTCATTAACTCCTAAAAGAACTTGGATGTTATATTTTTTAGCTGATTTCCCAACTATGTCTGTAACTGGACCTGGGACCTCTACTGCTTGCTCATATAGCTTCATATGAGATTTACCCATGAGAACTGGGGGCTCAACAAATGAAAAATAAGGGTAGTAAGGAAGAAAAGTTTCGGGAAAGACTATCAATTTTACATTTTTTGTAGCTGCCTCTTGGATCATTAAAAGGACTTTATTCAATGAGCCATTTAAGTCAAAAAGTACAGGTCTAACTTGAGCAGCAGCTACTTTAAATGTTTTAGTCATTTTCTTAGAACTTATTACTTACAGAGTCCAAGTATCCAAAATAAATGCCCCTTCTTTGCGATGCATTAACACGATGTCGAGTACATCTAAAGGATTTATTGGTTTTATCCCAGGAGTAAGAGCTCCTTCCCCATGCCCGTACAAAGCTTGTAATGCAAATCGACAAGCATAAACTTTACCGCCTTGACCCATAAATTTTTCTAAGCGAGCATTAAAATTTAAATGACCATCAAATGCTGCATCTCCAAGCTTTGGAAAGCCTCTTTGTAGTCCTAGAGTTACTCCTGGACCATATAGCAATATTGAAGTTTCAAAACCCTTATTTATAAGACGACCAGCTTGTAAAAGATTAACAAGACCAATAGACCCCTCAAAAGCAACAGTATGAAAAGTTAGTAAGGCTTTCTCACCTGGTTCGGCTTTAACATCTGGGAATACTTTTTCTTCATAATCAACTAAGAATTCTCCAGGCTGATTGGCGGGACGAGTTACAGATGGCATGAAATTTTTAAAAAACTCATGATATTCTCTGACTTGAATTGCCAAAAGAATGTAACCGATAACACTAAATTGATTAACTTAAGGTTTCTGATCAAAAAACTTTTTTAGTGAGTTTTATAACAAATTAAAATTCATAAACATGACAACATATATTTATTAAAGAAAAAGATGGCTGAAGAATTTCTAAA
>JAOIOX010000059.1 GCA_028140765.1 Prochlorococcus sp. AH-736-N03
TTTAAAAAATAAAAATACAATTATTATTGTTACTCATGAACCTGACCTATTTGAGGGGATTCCTTCTAGGATACTATTCTTGGAAAAAGGGAAAATCAAAAATTTTATGAAAGAAGATCATGCAGGATAGGATAGTTCGTGCGACTGCGGCAAATGGAGGAATAAGATTAGTTGCAGTCTTAACAACAGAATCTTCTTTAGAAGCAAAAAAAAGACACGGTCTTTCTTATTTAACCACCTGTATCTTAGGAAGAGCATTTAGTGCTTCACTACTTTTGGCAAGCTCGATGAAGATAATGCATGGGAGAGTTACTTTAAGAGTTAGGTCTGACGGACCTTTAAAGGGATTACTAGTTGATGCAGGTAGAGACGGGAAAGTTAGGGGTTATGTAGGGAATCCTAATTTAGAATTAGACCTAGTCAAAAAAGATAATAAATATTCTTTTGATTTTACAAAAGCATTAGGTAGAGGTTATTTAAATGTAATTAGAGATAGTGGATTTGGAGAACCCTTTACAAGCACTGTTGAATTAGTAAATGGAAATATTGCTGAAGACTTAGCTTCATATTTATATCATTCAGAGCAAACTCCCTCTGCTGTATTTATTGGAGAAAAAATCAAAAATAAAAGTGTTATTTGTAGTGGTGGCTTATTAGCTCAAGTTCTACCTAAAAAAGATACTGACCCACTACTAATCTCACTACTCGAAGAAAGATGTAAAGAAATTAATTCTTTTAGCGAAGACCTGTTTAATTCAAAAGATAATCTTCTTTCGTTAATTAGAAATATATTTCCCGATATTGACGATAAATCAATCTCTGAAAAAGCTCGATCCCAAGGAGTGAGTTTCAAATGCAAGTGTTCCAAACAAAGAAGTTTAAATGCGATGAAAATGCTTGATAAGAAAGAGTTAGAGGAAATCCTTAAGAAAGATGGTAAAGCAGAGTTGGTTTGTGAATTTTGTAAAAATAAATATTTTATAAATTATGAAGAAATTAAATCGATGATAGAAAATCAATCATAAAAAAATTACGCCTAGCCATAAAATAACCATAGCCGGAATACTTTGAATTTTTTGTATTGATAAAGAGTTGTTTGATACTTCCTGAATGAAAGAATTATTTTCAAGCAATCCACCAAATATTAATCCTATCGAGAGAAAGGTAACACTCCAACCCAGAGAACCAATAAATCTTTTCCCCGATTTAATTTGAGTATAGGTAAGAATTAATGTTGAGATAGAGAGTAAAAGTCTATTATAAGAGTCTGGACTTATAAATAACAAAATTAAAAATAATAGCCCAACAGATATTTTTATTGAAAGATTATCAAATGAGGGAGTGGTTATTTTTGGCAGACTATACTGACTTGATTTGTTAGAGTTATTATTCAAATTTTTTATCTTAGAAAGAAGTGGGAAATTACTATTGGTAAATTGATTAATTTGTTTTTCTTTTTTTGAGGCACTTACAGCTTCATAGCTTACATTTCCCGATTGCCTGGCTTTCAAACTCCCCATGAGTAATTGATCAAAGGAAGATTCTATTTTCGCTTTTAAAATTAAATCTTCACCAGCCTCTTTAACTTTAATATCTCTAGCCTTCTGAATATCCTCAAAAGCAGCACCTTCTTTTACACCTAAAATTTCATAAGGTGATTTTTCGTTATTATTTTTATTACTGTTTGAATCCAAAATTTTTTACCAATACTAACAGATTAACTAATTTTATAATCCATTAAGACTTTATAAAACAATTGGTTCGACTCCACTAACAACGGGCGCAACTTTGTTTAAAATTAATTGATTATTGTCTTCAACAAACTGATTTAGATTCCACTCATTTTTGAAAAGAATAACTGGCCTATTCCAACAATCTTTAACTATTTTACAGTTGAATATTCTACCAAGTTTCTCAATAGCTGGCCATCCATCAGAAATCCATCTAGCTAATTGATATGGCATTGCTTCAAGATTTGCATCTACACCATATTCACTTTTTAATCTGTGAGTTACTACCTCCAACTGCAATTGACCAACAGCTGCGAGTATAGGGTCTCTTTTACTCTCATCAAAGTCATAAAGAATCTGAACAGCGCCTTCTTCTCGAAGTTCATTAACACCCTTTCTAAAGTTTTTAAATGCTGAGGGATTTGGATTTCTTAGCCAGCTGAATATTTCAGGACTAAAGGATGGTATGCCCTCATATTCCAGATGCGCACCAGTATATAGAGTATCTCCAATAGAAAACATACCTGGATTATTTAAACCAATAACATCTCCAGGATAGGCATCATCAACTACTTCTCTATCTTGCCCAAATATTTTTTGGGGTCTTGATAATCTGATTGTTTTCCCAGTTCTGGAATGTTTAACTGACATATCCTTTTCAAATTTACCACTACAAACTCTTATAAAAGCAACCCTATCTCTGTGCTTTGGATCCATATTTGCCTGTAGCTTAAAAACAAACCCACTAAATTCATCGCTTGCAGGTTCAATATCCCCTTTATTACTATTTCTTGAAGTTGGTTTTTGTGCCATTTTTAAAAAACTATCTAAAAATGGTCTTACTCCAAAATTTGTCATAGCAGATCCAAAGAAAACTGGGGTTAAAGAGCCATTAAAGACATTTTCTTTTTCAAATTTCGATCCTGCCTCATCAAGAACCTCCAATTCTTCAAGTGAGTTTTCGAGTAAATCTCTCTCTACGTATTTTGATAACTCTTTATCTTCAAGACTTAATCTTTTCTCATTCGATTGTTTCCCTCTAAC
>JAOIOX010000006.1 GCA_028140765.1 Prochlorococcus sp. AH-736-N03
TATTTTTGAACCAATCTGGAACAGAAATTATATATCAAGTGTTCAAATTACTTCATCTGAAACAGTAGGTGTCGAAGATAGAGCAGGTTATTACGAAAGCTCTGGTGCTTTAAGAGATATGCTTCAAAATCATATGACTCAAATGCTTGCTGTTACTGCAATGGAACCTCCTGGAAAGTTTGAACCAGAAGCAATAAGAAATGAAAAAGCTAAGGTTCTTCAAGCTTCAAAACTTGCTGACGAAAATGAACCGTGGAATTGTTGCATAAGAGGTCAATATGGAAAGGGAGGAAATATTTCAAATCGACTCAAAGGATATAGGCAGGAAGATGGTGTTAATTGTAATAGCACAACAGAAACTTATATCGCGACAAAAGTATTAGTTGATAACTGGCGTTGGCAAGGGGTTCCTTTTTATTTGAGAACTGGTAAAAGACTACCTAAAAGACTTGGAGAAATAGTTTTGACTTTTAAAGATGTTCCTGTTCATTTATTTGAATCAACAATAATAAATCCTGCCCCAAATCAACTTATCCTTAGAATTCAGCCAAATGAAGGTGCTACTTTCAAATTTGAGGTAAAATCTCCTGGTTCTGGAATGAAATCAAGACCTGTTGAGATGGAATTTTCTTATGATGAATCATTTGGAGAACCGTCCGATGAAGGCTATGTAAGATTGTTAGCTGATGCAATGCTTTCTGACCCAACCTTATTTACTCGAAGTGATGAAGTAGAGGCAGCCTGGAAACTTTATACACCATTAATAGAATTGATGGATAATTCTCCTTGGAAGTTACCTATTTATAATTATGAATCTATGACGTGGGGACCTCCTGAGTCTGATCAATTAATTTCAAAAGATAATATTTTCTGGCGTAGACCTTAAAAATGAAACCTCAATTAACACTTCAAACCCCGTTAGAGCTGCCTTATCAGGAAATTTCTAGTTACCTTAATAAATTATGGATTTCAGAAGATAAAGATAATAGTGGGGCTAATACTTTTACATTAATGGTCTGGCAGCCTGCTTGGCTAGAACAATGTTTGGTTCAAAAAGGTTTAGTACCTGGTCCAATTACTGGAAATCTCAGTCCAGAGATAATTGAAGTTGCAAAAAAATTTATATTAGATCAAGGACTTCCTATCACTACTGCCCTTAATAGTGAAGAATTATTGAATTTGCTAAAGGAAAATTTATCTAATAAAGACTATGAAGATTTTAGAGGACAATTTTTTGAATCAACTATAAGTACATTGAATCCTAGAAGACTAATAACTCTAGCGCCAACATTAAATAAAAATTCAGAAATCAAAACTTTTGTATCCGCTTACTGTCCATTAAGTGATACTCCAGCTATGCAACCTATATGTGGGGATTTAGTTGTTATTAGGGGAGACTCGGCCTCAATATCTAATAAAGGATTAAAAATAATTGATGAATTATCTATTGATGAATTACCTTCATGGTTATGGTGGAATGGAAGCTTGGATGAATCGCCTGAAATCTTCGAATATTTTACTAATTCTGGCCTACGGTTAATAATCGATACTGCTCTAGGATCGCCTCAAAGATGTTTAAATGTTTTAGATCAATTAAATAATTCAAATAAAGCTATTAATGATTTGAATTGGGTTAGATTGAAAAATTGGAGAGAATCATTGGCGATGATTTTTGATCCACCTTCGAGGAGACCAATTTTAGATCATATTACTGATATTGACATTGACATCGCAGGAGATCATATTATTCAAGCTTTGTTTTTGATTTCATGGATTAGCGATAAACTTGGTTGGTCTCTTCTAAGAGTTGAAAGAGATACAGAATCTACAAAAATAGACTTTGAAAGAATTAATGGCGAAAAAATTTCTGCATCAATAAATCCCTTATCTTTAGGAAATCCAAGTATTCATTTAGGACAAGTTATTGGATTGAGGTTGATTTCAAAAATTAGCGAGGTTCAAAAAAATAACACTTGTGTAATACTTGGTTGTGAATCAGTGGAATGTATGAGACTTGAAGCAGGGGGAATGGCTGATATGGAATTAATAGAACAAGTTGTACCAAACTCTTTTTCTACATCAGAGTACGATGTTAGTAAATTATTGGGAAGTAGTAGAGGAAATACCAGTCCTCTTTTTGAAAATTCTATTAAAGTAGCTCTTCAAATATTTAATGGTTTATATAACTAGTAGATGCCTTGTGTAATATCCTCTCCTTCAACTGATAGTGGGAAAACCACATTATCGCTTTTGCTATCTTGTTGGGCGTTTTCAAAAGGTATAAAGATACAAACTTTCAAGGTTGGCCCAGATTATCTTGATCAACAACAACTTAGTTCAATTGGCCAACCTATTTGTAGGAATTTAGATATTTTTTTAAGTGGTGAGGAATGGGTTCAAGAAAGTTTTTTAAGACATTCTTTGAAATATGAATTCTCATTAATTGAAGGAGCAATGGGTCTATTTGATGGATTAGGTTCAACAACCTATTCCAGTACAGCAAATATCTCTAAACTTCTCAATGCTCCAATAATTTTTATTGTCAATGCTAGAGGACAAGTAGCTTCTCTTTTGGCGACTATTCGTGGTTTTAGAGATTTCGATAGTGAGTTGTCAATAGTAGGAATTATATTTAACAACGTTAATTCAGATAGACATAAAAAATTAATCAAAGAAGTTTTTTAAAAATGAAGATATAGAAATTCTTGGTTTTTTACCATCTGATCCAAAAATAAATTTAAACAAAGCTAATTTAGGTTTGATATCTCCATTGGATGATGGTAAAAAAATTGATGTTGAATATTTTGCAAATTTCGCCGAAAGAAACCTTAATGTATTTTCTCTTATTAAATTTCTAAAATCTCCTCAAAAGAAAATATTTAATTCTGCCAGTTTTGAAGATTTTAAAATAGACAAAAGTAAACCTATCGCAATTGCAGAAGATAAAATCTTTCATTTTCAATACCCTGAAACAAGGGAGTTTTTGAGTGAAATAGGAATCCCATTGATTTCATGGAGTATTTATGAAGACGAAGAAATACCTAATGAGGCTTCTTCTTTAATTATTCCTGGGGGTTTCCCTGAAAAATATGCTGATCATATAAGTAACTCTAAAAAAAGCTTAAATTCGTTAAGGAAATTCCGAAAAAATGGATTTATTTATGCAGAGTGTGGAGGAATGATGATTTTAGGGGACTTTATGAAAGATGAAAATGGTAATAATCATAGAATGACTGGTATTCTCCCTTTTAGTTCTAAAAAAAGTAAACTTACAGTAGGTTATAGATACATTGAGGGTTTAAAAGATACACCGATCATCAAACAAAATCAATTAATTAGAGGTCATGAATTTCATTATTGGGAAATTGAAAATAATTTATCTGAACTTGATTTATTAAAAGCTGAACATCAGAAGAAACTATCTTCCCCATGGAAAATTAGATCTTGGGAAACTGAATACAAAAATGAAGGCTATTTTGATCAAAAATTACATGCAAGTTGGATTCACTTACATTTGCCAAGTTCTCCAGAAGTAGCAAAAAACTTTATAGATGTAACCCAAATTAGTTTTTCAAAGGATTCTTAATTTATTATCAAATTAAATATTTTGAGAGGAGAACCTAAAAAAAACATTCCAGGCAGAGTAATTAACGGTCCTAAAAAACTACCCACCATGACCTCAATTTTTGTATGGCCCAGGGTTTCTTTTAAAAATAATTCAGATTTAGGGTCTAGTTTTTTTGATAGTTTGTTGATTTCTGCAGCTTGTATTCCAGCTGATTTTCTTACACCACTAGCGTCATACATAACTATTAGTGCTACAGCAACTGATAATGCGAATATTGAGCTATCAAATCCTAATTCATAACCTACACCAGATGCAGCACCAGTTATTAAGGCCGAATGGCTCGAAGGCATCCCACCAGTCTCGAACATAATTCCAAACCTGATCTCTCCAGTAGAAAAGAAATTGAAAACAATTTTAAAAAATTGAGCTAATAAACAGGATAATAAGCTCCAGAAAAGAACTGAATTATTAAAAAAGGTAAGAAACTCAGACATGAACTAAAACTATTTATCTGTCTCTGTTTGTAATAAAGTCGGCTAATGATATTAAATGATTTGCATCTGCTCCCCAAGGTTCAATTGCTTTTTTTGCTTTTTCAACTAAATCAAATGCTCTTTTCTTTGACTCCTCCATACCTAGTAATTTAGGGTAAGTAGTTTTGTCGGCTAAAAGATCTTTACCAGCAGTTTTTCCAAGCTTTTCACTACTTGAAGTTAAATCAAGAATATCATCTATTATTTGGAAGGCCAAACCAATTCCCTCTGCATAAGTTGTAAGAGCTTGTAAAAGTTTTTCGTTAGCGCCTGCTATCATCGCGCCTGTTCTTACACAAGCCTTCAATAAAGCTCCAGTCTTATGGAGATGAATATATTCGAGAGTATCAAGGTCAACTTCTTTGCCTTCGCATTCTAAATCAACAACTTGTCCCCCGACTAGTCCTGGTGCACCTGCGACTAAAGATAATTCGCCAATTACATTTAATAATCTATTTGGATCTACTCCAGGGCTTCTTAAAGAGACCATTTCAAAGGCCCTTGTTAATAAAGCATCTCCTGCAAGTATAGCTATTGCATCTCCATATACTTTGTGATTTGTTGGCCTACCTCTCCTCAAGTCATCATTATCCATCGCGGGAAGATCATCATGAATCAAGGACATTGTATGGATCATTTCTATCGCTACTGCAGTAGGAACAGCAAGAGAGGGTTTTCCTCCAGCCAGTGCGCAAGATGCTAAACATAAAATTGGGCGTATCCTTTTCCCCCCAGCTAAAAGGGAATATCTCATTGATTCTCTTAATATTTCAGGATTCTCAGGGCCCAAGGAAAAATCAAGTGCTTCTTCTACAACCTTTTTTGTGTGTTTAAGATATTTTTCAAAATCAGAAATGCTATTTATAACTTCAGTCATTTTATCCTTTTAGTAAAAATTTTTTCATCTTGGAGTTTATGGCAAAAGATCATTAAGATTTGATGATAAACCAAATTGTTTTTGCCAACTAAAAATAGTATTCACAAGTAACATTGTTACGGTCATTGGTCCAACGCCTCCTGGTACAGGTGTGTACGCAAATACTTTAGAAATGACATCTTCTAATAATACATCGCCACATAATCTGGTTTGATTTTTATTGGAACTTTTTAATCTATGTATTCCAACATCAATAATTACGGCTCCATCTTTCACAAAACTAGAATCTATAAGGTTGGGTTTTCCTGCAGCCGCAATTAGTATGTCAGCTTCTCTACAGACTTTATTCAAGTTCAATGTTTTTGAATGAGTCATTGTTACCGTGCCGTTTAGATTCAACAACATAAGCGATAGGGGTTTCCCAACAAGCAGACTTCTTCCTACAACAACAATTTTCTTGCCTTCAATTTTAATTTTTTGGGATCTTAATAAATTAACAATTCCTGCTGGTGTACATGATCTCATCGCAGGCTCATTTTTCACTAATTTCCCGATGTTTATCTCATTTAATCCATCTACATCTTTGCTTGGATTAATATGGCTGATTAGTTTTTGCTCATCAAACTTCTTTGGGATGGGAAGTTGTAGCAACATTCCATCAATATTCTTGTCTGAGTTTAGGTTGTTTATTAATTTTTCAACTTCTTTTTGCTCTACATTATCTTTTAGATGAAAGATGAAGCTTTTTATTCCTACCCTTGAACATGCTTTTTCCTTATTATTCACGTAAACACCACTTGCTGGGTCTTCACCTATTCTTATTACAGCTAAACCAGGAGCTCTTTTTGCAATTTCTTTATTACTAGAAATATATTCATTTAATCTCTTCTCAATTTCAAGAGATAATTTTTTACCGTCTAATTTTAATGACATTTATGAAAAGATCTCCTTTTTACATCTAGGATGCCTATAATTTTAAATTATTCAAATAGATTTAATTATATTCTGTGCAAAACATTACATCTACTTTAAAAAAATTTTTTTATCTGTGGAAGAGGAGTCAAGTTCCGGTAAAACAACCAACTAAAATTTCAAAAATTGATAATCTAATAATTTTTTTAATATGCATTTTAATTTCAATAATTTCTTCTTATAAATTACTTCTTACTTCCCCTTTAAATATCTCAGATATTTTTTTCTGGCTTTTGACCTTTACTGAAGCGTTTGTTAGTTCCTGGATTTTGATCTTAGTATCAAAAAAAGAAAATCCTACAATTTCCTCAAGACAAATTATCTTGATCGTAACTCTTCTTTTGGCAGTGCAGTCTTCGAAATTAGCTTTGGGTGCAACCATAAGTCCATTATCTTTGATAATTCCACCAGCGTTAATAATATCTCAGGGAATGGGAAGCATAACGGCTTTAGTTTGGGTATCAATAGCGAGCATCAGTTGGCCTGAACCAGAAGTTGCTGTCAACAATAATTTATTTTTTATTTTATTAGTTTGCGCTTCAGTAGTATCTCTACTTGGAGGGAGGATAAGAAGTAGAGCTCAGTTACTTCAACTATCAATTTTTGTTCCTATTGGCGCTTTGTTTAGTCAATGGATATTTATAGGTAAAGATAAAATTTCTTTTATTGAAAAACAAGAATTTGTTTTTGCTAGAGACAATATTTTTTCAGATTCTCTTTTGTTAGCAATAGTAATGCTTTTTACTATTTTAGTTATACCTATTTTTGAATCGATTTTTGGATTATTAACTAAAGCAAGATTACTCGAATTGGCTGATAAAGAGAAACCTCTCATTAGAAGATTATCTCTTGAAGCTCCCGGTACTTTTGAACACACCTTACTTATATGTGGTTTAGCAGAGGAGGCAACAAGAATGATTGGTGGTGATATTGATCTAATTAAAACCGGTGCACTATATCATGATGTTGGCAAATTGCATGCACCTAGTTGGTTTATTGAAAATCAAGATGGTTCAAAGAATCCTCATGATGAAATAGATGATCCTATTAAAAGCGCAGAAGTATTACAGGCACATGTTGATGAAGGATTGAGGTATGCAAGGAAAAATAGATTGCCTAAACTGATTGCCAATTTTATTCCAGAACATCAAGGTACTCTAAAAATGGGATATTTTTTTCAAAAAGCTAAAGAAAAAAATCTAGATATTAATGAAAATCATTTTAGATATAAAGGCCCTATTCCACAGTCAAAGGAAACGGCTATTTTAATGCTTGCAGATGGATGTGAAGCAGCATTAAGAGCTATGAATATTAATGCATCTGATAAAGAAGCTTTGGAAACAATATCTAAAATTATCCACTCACGTCAAATAGATGGCCAATTAGATGATAGTAATTTATCGAAGGGAGAAATTTTTTTAATAAAAAGGTCGTTCTTGAATGTGTGGAAAAGAATTAGACATAGGAGAATTCAATATCCAACTAGCAAGAATAATACTTTTTCTTAATTAAAATTTAAAGCCTAATACTTCTACGATGTTTTGGATTGCACCAATATATAAGAGCTAAGGTGCTTAATAATGTTGTTAAAAGAGTAAACCCACCAATACCAAAAATATCTTGAAGAGTTATTAGTCTTACAACTGAATAAGGACCCATACCAGAAATTACCATTGATAGAGAAACTAGAGTTAAAGTTACTCCCCATTTTCTCTCTGCTAAAAGAGCCGCTGAAGAAACTATTCCAACAATCGCAGCAGGCCATCCAAGACTTATGGCAAGAGTTATATTTGCAATTTTTAGTGGAGGCCCATAACTTATTATTAATGCAATAACTGGAAGTGCAATTATGTTGCCGATTAAGCCAACCCACGAAAGTGCCCAATATCCAAGTAACCTTTCTCTCATTATTTACTGCTTTAACTATAAATTCAATCTACAGTATTAAGAGACAATTTTTTAATGCTACTTAATAATCCTAAGAAATAAATTTAATTTGCAGGATTAGATATAAATGTATGATCAGAATTTTCTAAATTATCAAATTGTGGATGAATTGAATTTTTTTTCTCAGAAAATACAAGTCGATTTAAGGCATTAACGTAAGCATTCGCTGCAGCAACTACAACATCAGTATCAGCAGAATGACCAGAATATATTTTATTATCCCTTCTTATTCTTATGGTCACTTCGCCCAAAGCATCAATTCCCTCTGTTACTGACTTAACAGAAAATTCAATTAATTCATTAGGAACTTTAGCTAATTTATTTAAAGCCTCGCATACAGCATCAACGGGTCCAGTACCTATGGATACTGCAGTATCCTCAGTATTATCTTCTGTATTTAAAAGCGAAATGGTGGCAGTAGGTTTAGATGCATTACCGCAACTTACTTGTACAAGACTTAATTGAAATTTAGCTTCTGGGAGTTGAACTTGTTCACTAACAATTGCTTCTAAGTCTCTATCAGTAATTTCTCTTTTCCTGTCAGCTAAATCTTTAAAACGGGCAAAAGCATCATTTAAATCTTCTCGATTTAAATCATATCCCATTTCTTCTAATCTTGCTCTAACTGCACTTCTTCCACTAAGTTTCCCCAAAGATATTTTGTTGTCACTCAAACCAACAGTTTTTGCATCGATAATTTCGTAAGTTAGTCTATTTTTTAAAACCCCATCCTGATGAATGCCTGACTCATGTGCAAAAGCATTAGCCCCCACAATTGCTTTATTAGGTTGTACGGTCATTCCAGTTAGGTTGGAAACAAGTCTAGAGGTTTTTGTTATTTCTTCTGTTCTTATAGCTGTTAGAGGAGTTGGTGAATCTGGATTTCTTTTGAAAAAACTATTAAAAAAACTTTTCCTAACATGTAATGCCATGACTAATTCTTCTAGAGAGGCATTCCCGGCTCTTTCACCAATTCCATTGATAGTACACTCTAGTTGCCTTGCTCCATTTTTTACAGCCTCAAGAAAATTGGCTACTGCTAAACCCAAATCATTATGACCATGAACCGAGATTACTGCCTCATCAATATTTGGAACATTTTTATTTATATCGGCAATTAGTTTGCCAAATTCGCTAGGAGTTGTAAATCCAACAGTATCGGGGATGTTTATTGTTGTCGCTCCTGCAGAAATTGCTAGTTGAATTACTTCGTATAAAAAATCGGGATCACTCCTTGAGGCATCTTCGCAAGAAAACTCAATATCATCAACCAATGATTTTGCATAATTAACCATTTCTGGAACTATTTGAAGAACATCTTTTCTGGATTTTTTAAGTTTATGTTTAAGATGAATATCACTTGTCGCAATAAAAGTATGTATTCTTTTCTTGGGAGCTGGACTTACTGCTTCGTGACATGCTTTTATATCTCCTTTGGATGCTCTAGCTAAACCACATATTGTAGGCCCATGTTCTTTCCCAACGGCATGGGCAATTTTATTAACAGCTTTAAAATCTCCTGGACTTGCAAAAGGGAATCCAGCCTCAATAACATCTACCCCTAATCTTGCTAATTGATGGGCAATAGCAAGTTTTTCTTCAAGATTTAAACTTGCGCCAGGGGATTGCTCTCCATCTCGAAGAGTTGTATCAAAAATCAAAATTCTTCCAGGATCTTTTGACATAAGATGGAAAAACCTAATCTTATATTAAGCTAATTAAAAAAAATTGACTAGATATAGTAAAAAAAAATATGCTGCAAATTTATAACTTAAACAATATTGGTTAAAATTCTGAAGAAAAAAATGAAATACTTAAATTATTAAAGTATTCTTTTAGGATCAAAGCTTCCTTTTATAAAAGGTTAATTTTGATTTTTTATAGAATTTCTGACATAAATTATAAAAAGTATGAATGGGCGATACCCACCCCCAAATGTTTTAGGTCAGTTAGCGATAGTTTTACATGCTCATCTACCTTATGTCAGAAAAAATGAAAAAAACTCCTTAGAAGAGGATTGGTTATTTCAGGCGATTCTGGAATGTTATATACCACTACTTCAATCAATAGAATCTTCCAAAAATGAAAATCCTGAAAATACAAAACTTACTATTAGTTTGTCTCCTACATTATTATCACTCTTAAATAATAAACAAATTCAAGAAACTTTCCCAAGCTGGATTAAAACAAGGAATGATTTCTTAAACGAACTGCCACTAAAAGAAAAAAATGCCTCTGCATTTTTAATCAAAAATCTTAATGATAAATACCTATATTGGGAAAATTGTTCTGGAAATTTAATTGAGAAGTTTAGGGTATTAAATAACTCTGGAAATTTGGATATCCTCACTTGTGCTGCTACTCATGGATATTTACCAATTCTAAGGGAGAATCCTGAAACTATTAAAGGACAAATTAATACAGCCATTAGGAGCCATGAAAATATTTTTGAAACAAGGCCTTTAGGTATTTGGTTGCCTGAATGCGCATATTATGAGGGTTTAGATGAAATACTATTTAATTCTGGAATTAGATATACAATTTTAGATGGTCACGGGATTCTAAACTCCACGCCAAGACCTAGATATGGTGTATATGCCCCAATATGCTCGAAAAAAGGAGTGGCATTTTTTGGGAGAGATAGTGAGTCAACCTTGCCCGTTTGGTCTGCTAAGGAAGGATTCCCGGGAGACAAAGTTTATAGGGAATTTCATAAGGATTTGGGCTGGGAATTACCTCTCTCAAAGCTTCAAAAGAAGGGTATTTCGTCAAAAAGACCTTTGGGTTTAAAGTTTCATAAGATTACAGATGAAAATATTTCTTTAGGGGAAAAAGAGTTTTACCTTGAAAATGAAGCCAAAAATAAGGCAGCAGAACATTCTGATGCCTATCTTCTTGCGAGATCCAAACAACTAGAAAAATTGACTTTATCCTCTTCCTTTGAGCCTTTATTAGTAGCTCCATTTGATGCAGAGTTATTTGGTCATTGGTGGTATGAGGGACCTTTTTTTATTGAAAATATACTAAAGAACTCTAGTAAATATTCAATTAAGCTTACAAATTTAAAAGAATTCCTAATGCAAAAACCAAATCTTCAGATTTGTGATCCATCGCCATCAAGCTGGGGGCAAGGGGGTTACCATAATTACTGGATTAATGATGCAAATGCCTGGATCGTTCCAGAAATTACAAAAGCAGGCTCAACATTTATAGATTTGTGCTTGGAAAATTTTAATAATGATTTATCTTCAAGACTCTTAAAGCAAGCAGCAAGAGAACTACTTCTTTCTGAGTCTTCTGATTGGAGTTTTATTCTAAGAGCTGGGACCACAACTGAGCTCGCAAAAGAGAGAATAGAAAGACACTTATTCAGATTCTGGAAATTGGTTGAAATGATTAAAAATCACTCTAATATTAATTTAAAATTTCTTGAAGATATCGAGGATGAGGATAAAGTCTTCCCTAATATAAATATTGATGATTGGCGAAAATTAAAAAACTAATTCAACTTGAGCATTCCTAGTTTTACTTTTAGAGGTGAATTTATAAACATCTTACTCATCACGTAAATTAGTCTTGGAAGTGGAAGTGTATTAGTAAGAAAACCTACCCATTCATTGGTTGATAATCTAAAGAAATTTGAGAAAAAGCTTCTTAATCTACTTTCGTCAAAACTCATCAATCTTCTTAGACCGTATTGGTAAAGTTTATGCCTTTGCGTTAACTCGTAAGGCCACAGAATTTCCCAACCTTTTGAAGCTAACTCAAATGAACTAAGATGAGGTTCTTTTAAAAAGATTGCTAATTTTTGTGCAAGGAGTGGAGCCCTTCGTAATAAAGATCCAACCATGTATCCTGATGCAGGATGAACCATACTTGCAGCACCTCCGAAACCAAGTACAAATTGTTTTCTAAATGGGAGAGGTAAATTCATAGGGAAAAGGCAATTCTCTTCATGAAAAATTTCACTTACCTCAATACCTTTACTATTAAGTCTTTTATAAAGTCTTTTTTTAAGATTTTCTTGGGTTAATGCAGGGTAACTAGCTAATGAAGTTTCTTCAACAAAAAAAGTCTCGTTGCCAAGATCCATTGCATAAAGAAAGGAAGGAGATGATAACTTTTCTTCTTTGTTTAAATGATTTGGACGAAAATCCATTAGAACAAATTGTTCTTTATTAACAGGTGGTAATGTAAATTTACCTACAATTCCGTAAGCCGCTTGTTGAGCGATTTCTTTTTGAAATGGTCTTTTTACAAATTTACTTTTATGACCACTTGCATCAATCACTAATCTCGCCTTTATTTTAAGACCTGAAAAACAAATTACCTCAGATAGTTTATTTTTTTCTTTAATGTCTTTTGCTGTTTCATTCAACCATTCAATCCCTTTACATTTTTTTAAAAGCTCATTTTGAAAGGCTTCCTGATTTATTAAACCATAATCGTAGTTATGCTTTGTCGGAGTATCCCCTTTTTTATTTTCCCCATCTCCAAAAAAACTAACTGTTTTACACCATCGATGAGATAACAAGGTCTCTAACCCTAATTCTTCTAATTCAGATGCCCAGATACCATATGTATTCTCCCATTTTTGATTTGGAGATTTTGTTGATATTCCCTTAATGTTAAGATCCTGCTTGGCTAATTCTGAGGCTAAACATAATGCTGCAGGACCTGAACCTAAAATTAAAATATCAAGTATTTCCATATTATTTAGCTAACCATAAGGCCTTTAATTTTGTTCAACTGAGCTAGGTTGGTCTTTTCCCTCTATTTGTTCATGAGGTACCAATACCACTTCAGATAAATGATCACCGTCATCTAATCTTTGTAATTTTACTCCTGTAGCGGCTCTGGATTGCTGAGAGATTTTATCTGCGTTTGTCCTTACTATCACGCCTTTTTCGGTCACAAGTAGTAATTCTTCTCCCTCTCCAAGGACCTTCAAACAAACTAGCTGATCATATTTAATCCTAAATTTTATTGCTCTCAAACCCATGCCTGCTCTTTTTTGTAATCTAAACTGAGCTACAGGTACTCTCTTTCCTAGTCCAAATGCACTAGCAATCAATACCCATGGACCATCTGAAGAGTTTTCCTCAATATTATCATCAAGATCTTCTGTCGGATACTCAATCTTAGCCAATTGATCAACCAAATTAGAAGTTAAAACATCCATAGAAACTAGATTGTCTCCTTCTCTCAAGTTCATTGATTTTACCCCTCTTGCTGTTCTACCAAGTGGTCTTAATTCATTGATATCTAGTCTGAAATGAATTGCCATTCCTGTTTTAGATCCAATTAAAACACTATCACCTTCTTTTGATAATCTAACCCAGGTTAGGGCATCTCCATCCTCAAGATTAATTGCTATTAGTCCATTTGAGCGAATTTTTGAGAAAGCAGAAAGTGCAGTTCTTTTTATGAAGCCAGCTTTTGTTAGCATTAATAAAAAACGATCGTCAACAAAAGAATCAACAGCAACTAGTGAGGTTATTTTCTCTTCTCTTGGAATTGGTAGAAGTTGAACCGATGGAGTTCCTTTTGCTGTTCTACTACTCATAGGAACCCTATATGCTGGTAGAGCATAAGCCACTCCTTTATCGCTGAAAAGCAAAAGAGTATCATGATCGTTGCAGCTTATAAATAATTTCACGTCATCATCTTCTTTGGTTTTTGTGCCAGCTTTACCCCTCGAACCACGACTGGTAGATTCAAAATCATTAATAGGCATTCTTTTTAAATAACCTGCTTCAGTTAATAGAACTACGGATCTGTCATTAGCTATGAGATCAATATCATCTAATCCGCCGCCTAAATCTAATATTTCTGTTTTCCTAGGAGAAGAGAATCTTTCATCGATCTTATTAAGTTCTTCAAGAATAATTTCAAAAATTCTTTCTTTACTATTTAATATTTGCTGATAAAGGTTAATTTTTTGGGTTAACTCATCATGTTCCCCTTTGATTTTATCTGCTTCTAGTGCTGTTAATCTTCTTAACTGCATTTGTAGGATAGCATCTGCCTGTATGGAAGATAATTTATGGTCGTTTTGTAATTTTTCTCGAGCTGAAATTGAATCTTTCGCTGATCTTATTAGATTTATAATTTCATCCATAGCATTTAATGCCAATAAAAGACCCTTTACAATATGATCTCTTTCTTCTGCCTTTTTTAATAAAAATGATGTTCTTCGTCTTATTGTCTCAACCCTAAAATCTAAAAATACATCTAACATTTTCCTGAGTGAGAGTGTTGTGGGCTCTCCTTTTACTAAAGCTAGGATATTTGCACTAAAGTTATTTTGTAGAGGTGTTAACTTAAATAAATTATTTAAAACTACTTGTGGGTAGGCATCCCTTTTTAGTTCAATAACTATCCTCATCCCATCTCTATCACTTTCATCTCTAATATCAGAAATACCTTCTAATTTTTTTTCATTAACTAAGTCAGCAATTCTTTCTATCAATGCCGCTTTATTGGTTTGAAATGGCAACTCTGTAATAATTACTGCATCTTTCTCTGCTCTACCAATGGATTTAATTTGCTCAATATTTGCTACCCCTCTCATGGTTATTGACCCCCTTCCTGTTTTGAAAGTTTCTCTAATACCTTCTCTGCCTAAGATTTGACCACCTGTTGGAAAATCAGGCCCCTTAATTATTTCAAAAAGTTCACTATCTTCAATTGAAGGGTTTTTGATTATTGATTTAAGACCATTAATTAATTCTCCTAAGTTATGAGGTGGAATATTAGTTGCCATTCCTACTGCTATTCCTGATGACCCATTTAGAAGTAGTTGAGGAATCCTAGCAGGCAAAACTGTTGGCTCTTGCTGAGAACCGTCAAAATTATCGGCGAAATCCACCGTTTCAGATTCAATATCCTCTAATAAACTTTCATCCGTAAGGGACTGTAAACGAGATTCTGTATATCTCATTGCTGCTGGAGGGTCGTTATCAACAGAACCAAAGTTTCCATGGCCGTCTATGAGTGGCATCCTCATAGAAAAATCCTGGGCCATCCTAACCAAAGCATCATAAACAGCAGTATCGCCATGAGGGTGGTATTTACCAAGTACTTCTCCCACAACTCTTGCGCATTTTCTGTATGGTCTACCGCTAGTTAAACCAAGTTCATACATTGCATAAAGAATTCTTCTGTGAACAGGCTTTAATCCATCTCTTGCATCTGGAAGAGCACGACCAACTATAACGCTCATTGCATACTCAAGATATGAGCGAGACATCTCATTTCTTAGGTCAGTCTGAATAATTCGGTCATTATCTTCGCTTAATCCTGAGTTATCGGAATCTAAAATATCAGACATACAAGAATCTTTTTTTTAATAATAATCGCTGATTGTCATAATGAATAAAAAAAAAGATTTATTTAATTCCCAAATACTCACATTTACACACAATTCAAAATAAAACCTGTTGTTTTTGAATAAACCTTGGCTTATTGCCCCTTTACTTGTTAATTTAATCAGAATAAGAAGAAAACTATCGTGAATATTGAACTTGGTTTAAATAAAAAAGTCAGACGGGCTTATGGCATTGATGAAATAGCTTTAGTCCCTGGGAAAAGAACACTTGATTACGATTTAACTGATCCTTCTTGGTCAATAGGTGATTTCAAAAGAGAAGTTCCGATCGTAGCTAGTGCCATGGATAGTGTTGTCGATGTCAATACGGCTGTAGAGCTCACAAAATTAGGTTGCCTAGGGGTTATTAATATGGAGGGCGTACAAACACGATATGAAAACCCTGATGAAATATTGAATGAAATAGCATCAGTCGGGAAGAATGAATTTGTCCCATTAATGCAGAAGATATACAGTGAACCGGTCAAGGAGGAATTGATTTTAAAAAGAATAAATGAGGTCAAAGAAAAAGGAGGTATCGCAGCTTTTAGTGGGACTCCTCAAGCTGCCATCAAGTTTAAAGAAACACTTAATAATTCCAAAATAGATTTATTTTTTCTGCAAGGAACAGTTGTTTCAACTGAACATCTTGGTATGGAAGGTAAGGAAACCTTAAATATTAAAGATCTCTGTCAATCTACGAATGTCCCAGTTGTAGCTGGTAATTGTGTCACTTACGAAGTTGCAAAACTTCTCATGGATGCTGGAGTTGCAGGATTGATGGTTGGGATAGGGCCCGGAGCGGCATGTACATCAAGAGGAGTATTGGGAATTGGAATCCCTCAAGCAACTGCAATTGCTGATTGTAGTGCGGCAAGAAATGATTACTTTGAAGAAAGTGGTCGTTATATTCCTATTATTGGTGATGGAGGAATTGTTACTGGCGGAGATATTTGTAAATGTTTAGCATGTGGAGCAGATGCTGTAATGATTGGATCACCAATAGCTAAATCCTCAAATGCTCCAGGTAAGGGATTTCACTGGGGTATGGCTACTCCAAGTCCAGTATTGCCGAGGGGTACAAGAATTGAAGTTGGTTCTACAGGTTCCTTGGAAAGGATAATTAAAGGCCCGGCCCTGCTAGATGATGGGACACATAACTTATTAGGAGCTATTAGAACATCAATGAGTACTCTTGGGGCAAAAAACATTAAAGAAATGCAAGAAGTTGAAATAGTTATCGCACCATCGCTTCTTACGGAGGGTAAGGTTTATCAAAAAGCTCAGCAGCTCGGGATGGGCAAGTAATTCATCTAGAGTAAAACGAGAAAACCTTAGTGAATAAGTTATTAAATTGAAAAAATTTCTAATTAGGAGTTATTATTAAATCATGGGGGAAACCCCATACTCCTCACACACTAAATCGCCCGATTAATCGGGCTTTTTTAGATATTTTGTTACTTATATTATTTTATCTGTAATGAAATCATCACTTAAAAGAATTGCCTGCTAAATTTTCAAAAAGGAATACTTAAATTATGTCATCAGCTCCAGCCGTAACTGATTCTTCATTTGACAAAGATGTACTGCAAAGTGATCTACCAGTATTGGTTGATTTTTGGGCACCATGGTGCGGTCCATGTAGGATGGTTGCACCAGTTGTAGAAGAAATCTCAAAAGACTTTGAAGGGAAAATTAAAGTTTTTAAATTAAACACTGATGAGAATCCAAATGTTGCCAGTCAATACGGAATTAGAAGTATTCCTACATTAATGATCTTTAAAGGAGGTCAAAAGGTCGATACCGTTGTTGGTGCTGTGCCAAAAGCAACTCTTTCGAGCACTTTAACTAAGCATTTATAAATTTAAAAGCTTTGCATAAAATTGGACTAATAGACTATGGGATGGGTAATATTCATTCTGTAACAAAATCTCTAGAAAGTCTTGGAGAAGAAATCATATTAATTAAAAAATTTAATGACTCTAAGCTTTGTAAAGCAATAATACTTCCTGGAGTGGGTGCGTTTGATCCAGCTATGAATAATCTCATAGAGACTGATTTGATAAGTGATTTGAAAAATTGGATTAAAAGTGGGAAGTCTTTTTTGGGGATATGTTTAGGCCTACAACTCCTTTTTGAATCAAGTGATGAAGGAAAGGTTCAAGGGCTGGGAATTTTAAAAGGAAATATACAAAAAATTCCTAATATTGTTAACCAAAGAATTCCACACATGGGTTGGTGCCAACTTTTACCTACAAAACCAAATACTTTATTAGAGCTAGAAGAATTAAATAATTGGGTCTATTTTGTACATTCCTATCATGCAATACCAGTTGATTCAAAGATTATCGCAGCTCAGGTTGATTATGGTTCTGAAAAATTAACTGCAATGATTGAGAATGATAATTTATTGGCCTGTCAATTTCATCCGGAAAAATCTGGAAAAACCGGCGAAAAACTTTTGAGAAGATGGCTTTGTAATATTCAATAATTGATAATTACTGATGAAGACAAACTTAAGATTAATAGGTGGTAAAAAACTCCAAAGTCCAAATAATTCTCATACCAGACCAACAACTTTGAGAGTGAGAGAAGCTGTATTTAATATTCTGAACAGTAGAGTTGAAAACAGTAACTGGTTAGATTTATTTAGTGGAACAGGGGCTATATCTTGTGAAGCCTATAATCACGGGGCAAGAAAAATACTTGCAATTGAAAAAAACAAAACCAACTCAAAAATTTGCTTAGAAAATTTACTCTCGTTGGAGAATATAGAGAATAGGAGAAATGATATCGAAGTTATTTGTAAAGACGTTTTGAAATGGACAAAACCTAATTATGAGAGAAAATTATCATCTAGAAATATGGATTTAAACAAATTAAAATTTGATTTTGTTTATCTAGATCCTCCATACAATCTAGATTTCCATGAATTAGTTTTAAATCAATTATTTAATTGTAATATTTTAAAAAAAGATTCAACAGTTATTTGTGAACATTCTCCAGAACTATTTATTAAAAAAAGTACTTTGTGGGAAACTATAGATGTACGAAATTATGGGCAATCAAGATTAACATTTTTAATCAATGTCCAGCATCCCTGAACCTCTTCTGTATTGATTCCATGCGCTTATGAATAATCCAAGAAGAGTTATTGGAACTAACCCTAAAACAATTCCACATAGAAGAGGCTCGATCATTTTTTTGCCTTTTTTTAATTTCTCACTCACAATTGTTACATAGAGACTATTTTTTGTGTCAACATCTTCATCAACTGCAGCAGAAAGCAACTTTAAGAGAGAATTCTTAAAAATTTTTTTTGTTGTATTGGGAGTTTTATTGATTTGTTTTTCAATATTTTTCGTAAATCATCATGACAATAATAAATATATTATTGAAACTCTTGAGCTTAATGGATCTGCTGAGGAGGGAGATGCTCTTTTTAAGATAAATTGTGTTGGATGTCATGGAATTACAGCGAGAGGATTAGTTGGGCCAGACTTACACTCAATAACTCAACGTTTGAGTGATAAAGAGATAATAAAACAAGTTACTGGAGGCCTCACTCCTCCCATGCCAAGTTTTGAAATTGATTCTGTAAATATGTCCAATTTATTAAAATATCTTCATAGCCTTGAATAATTTTGGGAAAAAATTTTTCTAATTTAAAGGTAATTTTAGTTGAACCAAATGGCCCTTTAAATGTAGGAAGCGTTGCTAGATTATGCAGTAATTTTGAAGTTGATGAATTAAGAATTGTTGCTCCTAAATGCGATATATTTTCTTTAGAAGCAAGAAAAATGGCTCTAAAAGGACAAAAATTCCTTAAACATTGTAAGGTTTTTGATGATCTTCGAAAAGCAGTTGATGACTGTGATTTAGTCCTAGCCTCTTGTGGAAGGATTGATGTAAATAAAGATTCATTTTTTGTATCTTCTGAAGATATATTTGATTGGACTTTATCCTTTAAGAAGATAAATAATTTAGCAATTATATTTGGAAGAGAAGATAGAGGTTTAACTAACAATGAATTGCTTCTAGCAAATAAAACTTTTAATATTCCAACTTCCCAGGATAATCATTCATTAAATCTTTCTCACGCTGTTTCAATAGTTTTGTATGAATTAAATAAGTCTTCTAAAAAGAATTTAAATAATGAATTAAGAGTTTTTAACTTAGCATCATCGAAAGAAGTGCATGATACATTTGTGGAGATAGAGGAAATGCTTTTGCGGGTAGGTTATTTATTAAAACATACCTCTAAGGCAAAAATCAGTAAATTTAAGAATTTTATTTTGAGGGCAAATACATCAATGCACGAAATAAATGTTTTAAGAGGAATCGTCCATCAAATAAACTGGTTTTTGAACAATTCAAAAAAAAAATAAGTAAGTATGAATTTGATTAGTTATCATCCATTTCTTATTTTAATTTGATAGGGATATTTACTAAAAACATTTTCTGAAGTAGCATCTATTGATCATTGGAATATTTTAGAAAACTAAAACTGTGCCTACAACGAAGAAAAGAAGGGTTTTCCCTTTCACAGCAGTAATTGGTCAAGAAGAAATGAAATTGGCTCTCTTATTAAATGTTATTGATCCAAGAATTGGAGGAGTGATGATAATGGGTGATAGAGGGACGGGAAAGTCTACTACAATCAGAGCCTTAGCTGATTTGTTGCCTGCAATCGATGTTGTTAAAGACGATCCATACAATAGTTCACTAGTCGATCCTGATTTACAAAGTAAAGAAGTTTTGGAAAAAATCACTCAAGGAGAAAATCTAGAGAGTATTCAAAAACAAGTACCTATGGTTGACTTGCCTTTAGGCGCTACGGAAGACAGGCTTTGTGGAACCATTGATATAGAGAAGGCTTTGAGCGAAGGTGTTAAGGCATTCGAGCCAGGTCTATTAGCAAAAGCTAATAGGGGTTTACTATACGTTGATGAAGTGAATTTACTTGATGATCATTTAGTTGATGTACTTTTAGATTCGGCCGCTTCTGGATGGAATACAGTTGAAAGGGAAGGGGTCTCAGTTCGACATCCTGCGAGGTTTGTCCTTATTGGTTCAGGAAATCCAGAAGAAGGTGAATTAAGGCCTCAACTATTGGACAGGTTTGGAATGAGTGTTGAAGTTAAGACAGTTAGAGATGCTGAATTAAGAGTTCAAGTAGTTGATCAAAGAACTTCTTTTGATGATAATCCTGATGAGTTTTCATTGAGCGTTGAGAAACAACAGGATGAACTTCAACAAAAAGTTATTAAAGCACAAGAAATATTAAATTCTGTTCATATGGATGATGACTTAAGATTAAATATTTCTGCAATCTGCGGAGAACTAGATGTGGATGGTTTGCGTGGAGATATTGTTACAAATCGTTCAGCAAGGGCAATTGCAGCATTTGAGGGCAGAACTGAAGTGCAAGAAGATGACATTGCAAGGGTAATTTCTTGTTCTTTAAGACATAGACTTAGAAAAGATCCCTTAGAACAAGTTGATTCAGGAGAAAGAGTTATTCAAGCTTTTTGTAAAGTATTTGATTTAGATGAGAAAGAAAACCTTTCAAAATTCCAATTGTCTGCTGAAGCTTAATAAAAGTGAGAATAATTGGGATTGACCCTGGATTAGCTAGAGTTGGTTATGGAATAATTGAGATAGAAAATGAAAGAAAGATATTATTAGATTGCGGCG
This sequence comes from Prochlorococcus sp. AH-736-N03, assembly GCA_028140765.1. Classification (GTDB taxonomy): domain Bacteria; phylum Cyanobacteriota; class Cyanobacteriia; order PCC-6307; family Cyanobiaceae; genus Prochlorococcus_A. The sequence continues at coordinate 20,964 of JAOIOX010000006.1, forward strand.
TTATTGAGACAGGTAAAGATAAAAAAGAAGAAGATAGACTTTATGAGATATTCCAAGATCTTAATGAATTAATAAATCATTGGAACCCAACTTCAGCGGCAGTAGAAAAATTTTTCTTTTACAGGTCAAGTACTACCATTAGTGTGGTCCAGGCCAGAGGCGTGATTATGATGGTATTGGCCTCTAAAAAAATTCATGTTAGTGAGTATTCACCTGCTCAGATAAAATTAACAATTGCTGGTTCTGGAAAGGCCTCTAAGAAAGATATTCTTGATGCTGTTATGTATAACTTAGATCTTAACAAACCTCCAAAACCTGATGATTCAGCAGATGCATTGGCTATAGCACTCACAAAACTAAATGAGGATGGCTTTAACTGAAAATTTAATATGATGATCTTTGAAAATAAGAAATTGGAGAGGGATACGTTTAGAAAATTAAGAGATGGGATTTCTCTTAATCAAAGAGAAAATGTAGAAAAGAATGTAAGATTATATATTGATTCATTTGTTAAGGGATATAAAAATATTGGTTATATAGCCATATATTGGCCTCTAAAAAATGAAGTTGATATAAGAAGTCTTAAGAAAAAATTTACTTTAGCTTTGCCAAGATGTAAAGATAAAAATGAATTGTTTTTTTATCCATGGGATGAAAAACCTCTCACAAAAGATTCTGAGGGGATACTAAGTCCAAATAACTCTTTTTCATTAAGTTATAACCAGATAAGTATAATTTTTGTCCCATGTCTTTCTGTAGATAAAAATTTAACAAGATTAGGTTATGGAGGAGGTTATTTTGATAAATTAAGGATAGATAATAATTGGAGAAATGTTCCGTGCATTGGAGTTTTAACTTCCAATTGTGTAAGTACGATTCCATTAACCAGAGCTGATTGGGACATTCCTTTATCAGGATTTATCACAGAAAAAGAAATATTTGTATAATAGAGAACTTATAAAGAGATTAATTTATAGTGTTTAAAATGGAAAATCAGGAAAAATACAATAATTTATCAAGATTAGTAGAAAAGTTGAAGAAATCAGAAGATCCAAAAAGAAAATATGAATACATTTTGTGGTTAGGGAAAAAATTGAAAGAACCAGATAATGAAATCCTTGTTGAAGAAAATAAAGTTAAGGGATGCGTTTCAGAAGTTTTTGTTAAGGCAAATATTAAAGGTGGTAAATTATTTTGGGAAGGATATTCTGATGCCCTAATAACCAAGGGTTTATTGGCATTTTTAATTAATGGGTTAAATGAGTTAACACCAAAAGAGGTTATTAAAATAGATAAGAAATTTATTGAAGATACTGGTTTGAAATCAAGTTTAACTCCTTCTCGGTCAAATGGTTTTTTAAATATATTGCTGAAAATGCAGTCTCAAGCAAATGAATTTTTGTAGGCCTAATAATATAAAATTAAATTCAAAGTTAAAAGAAATAAAAAATGAAAAAATGCAAAATTGGGATTGTAGGTTTTGGAACTGTAGGTTCAGGGATTTATAAAATATTAAGTTCTGAAGTTGATTCACATCCAATTCTAAAAGAAATAGAAATTGCAAAAATAGCAGTTAAAGATCTTAATAAAAAAAGGGATATTGAGCTAGATAATAATTTATTAACTGATGATCCATTTAAATTAATTAATGACCCCTCCATAGATGTAATTGTTGAAGTTATGGGTGGGGTTGATTTAGCGAAAGATATTATTTTGCAATCATTAAAATTAGGTAAATCTGTTGTTACAGCAAATAAAGCAGTCATTGCAAGATTTGGAGGAGAAATATATAAAACAGCATCTGAAGAAGGAGTATATATATTGTCAGAGGCGGCTGTTTGCGGGGGGATTCCTATAATTGAACCCTTAAAAAGATCATTAAAAAGTAACAGTATAAAAAAAATGGTTGGGATAATAAATGGCACAACAAATTTTATTCTTTCAAAGATGACAAATGAAAAAGCTGATTACAAGGAGACCCTAAAATTGGCACAAAGCCTTGGTTATGCAGAATTTGACCCAACTGCAGATGTTGAGGGCCATGATGCTGCTGATAAGATTTCAATTCTTAGTGAACTTGCATTTGGAGGAAAAATCAGAAGAGAGGAGATTCATTCTGAGGGCATTAGCAAAATCAATCTAAAGGATATCGAATATGCCAATAAATTAGGGTTTGAAATAAAACTTTTAGCGCTCTCAGAAAGGGGACAAATTAATAGCAATGATTCACTCTCTTTGAATATTTGGGTAGGACCTTCTTTGATTCCAAAATCTCATCCATTAGCAACAGTTAAGGGAGTTAATAATGCCTTATTGATAGAGGCTGATCCTCTTGGAGAGATAATGCTATATGGTCCAGGTGCAGGGAGTGGTCCAACTGCTGCATCAGTAGTATCAGATATATTAAATCTGCATGCCTCCTCAGTAAAAAGTAATAATTCAATCGATCCATTATTATCTTTTGATTTCTGGAGAAACTGCCATATTATAGGTTCTTCACAAATAAATAAAAAAAATTACCTTAGAATTATTTGTCTTGATAGCCCAGGTGTCATAGGAAAGATTGGAGATATTTTTGGAAAGAATAATGTATCAATCGAATCAATTGTTCAACTTGATGCAAGTGATGACAAAGCTGAAATTGTCGTTATTACTCACGAGGTGAATAATGGAGATTTTGAGAGATCGAAAGATGAAATAAATTCGCTCAATGAAGTCAAAATTATTGCAAGTCAATTAAGTTGTATTTAAAAAAATAGTTTGCAAATTGCTTTATAGCTTGGTAAACCGAAGAAAGTAAGTGTTTGGTTTTAACACCTTAATGATTCATTCAAAACTATTAGATAATAATAATTTAATTTTTCCTGAAAACCTTTATAAAGGTGCTTGTGTAAAAATTAAAAATAGCAGTAAGACTTTTCAAGTAATTGGTCTAAATATAGGTAAAGAAATTTGTTGGGTGAGAGAGTGGCCTTTTGCCTGTAATTCTAAAAAAACATTTGCTTTAGACATAAGTCAAATAACCTTACAAATTTTTTGCTCAAATAATTCTTCAGAAAAATTAAGTAATTATGAAATATGAAAAAAAAAGTTGTTTTATCAATATTTATTTTTTTAATTTCTTTTTTACAGAATTCTTGCGGCTCAAAAAGAATATCTGAAAAAATCATAGTAGCAAGTTCTGGAAAAATTGAATCTTTAGATCCCGCTAGAGCAAATACTCTTAAAGCAATTCAATTAATCAGTTCTCTAGGAGATACATTATATGAATTAAATTCTGATGGCGAATTAATCCCTGAATTGGCCTCCGGGATGCCAATTATTTCAAAAGATAGACTTCAAATAACTATCAATTTAAGAAAGAATGTTTTTTTTCACGATGGAACTGCATTTAACTCAAATGCTATAAAGTTTACCTTTGATAGATTCAAAAGAATTGGAACGATGAATTATATTTTAGGAAATAAGATTAAATCAATAGAAACGCCAAGTGAATATTCAGTCATAATAAATTTGAATAAACCATCAAGTTCTTTAAATGGGTTACTCACGTCGGTAAATTTAACTCCAATATCTCCTGCCTTTTACAAAAAATATTCTGATAAGTTTCTAAATGATAAATTCGTTGGTACAGGCAAGTATGTACTGACCAGTTTTTCTAATGAAGTTCAATCAATTGATCCATATTTGAATTATTGGGGTGAAAAGCCATTAAATAAGGGTGTTAATTTTGTGGGATATTCAAATTCATCTTCTCTTTTTGGGGCTTTAAAAAGTAAACAAATTGACGTGCTTTTATCAAATTCAATTGATGATAGTCAGAGAAAAAGTTTAAATAATTTAAGTAAAAATAAACAGATAAATGAAGGTAATAGCCCTTTCACTGAATTAAGTTTTATTAGCCTTAAAACTAGTTCTTACCCCTTGAATAATCTTAATTTAAGAATGGCTTTGGCAAAAAGTCTTAATAGAAAATTGATGAGTGAGAAAGTAAGTTATGGATTTAGGAAGCCATCTAGATCAATTATTCCTCCGATATTAAAAAAAGATAATCAAGAACTTTGGCCTAAATATGATTATTTAGAAGCGAGAAGGTTATTGCAAAAAGAAAAATTTTGCAATGGAAATATTCTAAAAATACCCCTTACTTATAGATCGAATGTTCCAGCTGACAAGCTTATTGCTCTGACATGGCAGGAAGAAATTAAAAATTCTTTGAAAGATTGTATTGATATCGAACTTAATGGGGTTGAATCTACAACAGTTTATAAGAATCTAAGTTTAGGAATTTATACAGCAGTTATTCTCGACTGGACTGGAGCTTATTCAGATCCAGAGGCATATCTCACCCCTCTTTTAAGTTGTAATGAAATAGTTGATGGCATATGTAAAAAAGGAGAATCAGTTTACAGCGGTAGTTTTTGGGGATCAAACAAAGTGGAAAGTTTATTTCTTGAGAGTGAAAAAATAAGTGGAATGAAAAGATTAGAAAAACTTGTTGAAATTGAAAAAATAGCAGCAAATTCAATCCCATATATTCCTATTTGGATATCCTCTCAAAAAGCATGGTCTCAAAATAAATTATCAAAACCTATTTTTAATGGTGCAGGAATAATTTCATTGAGTGATCTAGAGTTAATTGATGAGTAGAAATTTAAATAAACTACTAAATTATTCATTATTAAAAATTTCATTAATACCGATAATGCTATGGATAATTTCTTCATTAGTATTTATTTTATTGAGAGTTGCTCCTGGAGATCCTGTCGATGCCATACTTGGATCTGGTGCAGATGAGGTTTCAAGGGAATTTCTAAGAAATAAATTGGGGCTAAATGAACCTTTGATAAGTCAATATTTTTCATATATTAAAAATATATTGCATTTAGATTTTGGCCAATCTCTTAGTACTCAAGAGCCAGTCTTAAATATTATTATTAAGTCATTGCCTGCTAGTCTTGAACTTGGATTCTTCTCAATATTAAGTGCCACAATCATAGGATTCCCATTAGGATTAATTGGCTTAAGAAATAGAGGTAAAAAGACTGATTATATTGCGAGAATATTAGGAATTGCTACATATGCGATCCCACCTTTTTGGGGTGCAATGTTAGCGCAATTATTATTTTCTGTATTCTTTAATATTTCTCCAATTGGAGGTAGATTTCCAATATTTCAGCAACAACCTCAAATTACAGGTTTTCTAGTTTTAGATAGTATTCTTTCAAATAATATTATTGCTTTGAAAGATAGTCTTTATCATCTCGCACTTCCTTCGATTACCCTTGGCTTTTTATTAAGTGGTATATTCAGCCGCTCATTAAGAGTAAATCTGGACAAGACATTAAAAAGTGATTATGTAAATGCTGCTATGTGTAGAGGAATATCAAGGAAAAAAATATTTTTAAACCATGCATTGCCTAATGCTCTATTGCCAATTGTCACTATTTCTGGCTTGACTATGGCCTCATTAGCTGGAGGTGCTTTATTGTTCGAGGTAACTTTTTCATGGCCAGGTATAGCTTTAAGATTACATGAAGCTATTTCTCAAAGAGACTATACCTTGGTTCAAGGAATTGTAATTTTTACCTCTATGCTCATTGTTTCTTTAAATCTCTTTGTGGATATTTTAATCGCATATTTAGATCCACGAATAGAATACTAATTTTCGGAAATTTCTTTTATTGTTTCAAGATCTAGAAGATGGAAATCAAGTCCCAAATCTCTTTGATTCTTAACTACTGTAGGGATCTTTTGGTCTTTAATATTTTTTAAAAATTCAACTATAAATTTCGAAGCTAAATCTTGTACTGATACTGGATCTGCACCAATAAAAGTCTCACTTATTTTGAAGACGTCATTATTTTCTTCATGGCTTTTATTAATTCTTATTGGAGAGAAATGACTTGCCCCTTCAATAATTAGAAATCTATTTGATGGATTATTTAAAGCTGAAAAAACTCTAAATTGTTCATTCATTAATGGTGTAATAAGGTCATAAGTGCCACCTATTAGAAGAGTTGGTGTTTCAATGCCAGTACTATTTTCTTTTGGCCATACTAAACTGCCAAATGAATTAAAACCTATAATCGCACTGGCCTTATTAGAGTTATTTTTCTTAGGAAATGGTATTTCGCTCAACTGACATTGAAGTAATTTAGATAAATTTGTTACTGCAAAGTCTTTTAATGCTGAATCACATTTGTCCTTTAGTTGATCAGTCGGTTTATTGCCTTCATGTAAAAGTGCTATTAAAGCACCAAGTGAATGCCCCATTAAAATATAAGAATCATTAGGTACACCAAATTCTCCATTTTCATGAGATTTTAATACAGCATCTAAATCTTTAATTCTATATAAGAAAAAGTCTGCACTTCCTGGTATTGTTTCCTTACCTTCTAGTACTTCTTTAAATGAATCCAAATTACTTCCTCTATGATCTATGAATAATATTGGCCAACCTCTATTAGCCAATTCGTTGCCTATCCATTTGAAATTATTAATTTCGCCTCCAAGTCCTGGCATGAAAATTATCAGTTCTTTATATTCATTTGTTTTATTGCTTTTCCATATTTCAATTTCAAAAGGTTTCACTCGGTGGGGAGCATATATTTTTTTATCAATTTTTATTAGATCTTGAGTTGATTTTTTTTCAGTATTTTTGAAGGCATTTTGGTTCGTTCTTTCAAGTTTATTTAATTTGGATAGAAGTTCTTGTTGCATTGATAATTCATTTTTCCAAGATGAAATTATTAAAATTAAATTATCGATATCAAGTGAAATTTCTTCTGATGGTAATGCCTTTATGATTTCTAAAGTTGAAACTTCATTTTTTTGATCTAATAAATTTTCTATAGTGTTATAAATTTCTGTTCCATTATTGTCATTTGGAACTTTAATGCTTTTGCTTAATTCTGTAAGAATTTTACGCCCTATCCAACTTCTTAATATTTCTCTATTTAATCCCTCTTCTTTGAAAACTGGAAATTCTAAAAATTTTGATAATTCAAAAACTCTTATAAATCCATTTTTTTTTAACCAATCTATTAATTCTGTTGAATTATCTTTGTATTTTTCTAATTTTGATAATTGTTCTATAGTAAGAGGGATTTCCATCTCTTCAAATTTAATATTTATCTTTTCAGCAGCCTTTAAACCATTATTAAAAAATAAACCACAAAAACTAAAAAAAATTATAAAAATGTATTTCACTAGTGATTAGTCCAAATAGTTTACAAATTAGCAAAAATTGGTGGATTCAATTTCCTTATCATTTAAGGTTAATAACCAAGATAAGATTTTTCGCTGCATTTGGAGCAGGAGGTGTTATTTATTTAACATCACTTATTTTTAATAACCTAGGATTATCGGCGACAGATATTGGCTTGGGATTTACCATTTCAGCAATAATTGGAACAGTAACAAGACTCTTTACAGGTAATTATCTTAATAAAACGGGAAAAATACAATTTCCGATAATTACTTCTTCAATACTAAGTATTGCCGCTAGCTTTTGCCTCATTTTTTCAAGAGATACTTTTTTGTACATAATTGGACAATCACTTGTTGGGGCAGCTGCAGGAATATATTGGCCTGCTGCCGAGTTTGGGGTGCCCTATTTTTGTCATCCTATTGAAACACGTAAAGCTTATGCTCTTGTTAGAAGTTCGGAAGCTTTAGGAATATTTCTAGGGGTATTCTTAGGTGGTTATATGACGAATTTTTTGTATTCCAAATCAATATTTATAAATGATATATTTTGCATGTTAGTTATCACGTATTTAATATCTAGAAATAGTTCTTCTATAAAAAGAAACTTAGAAAATTTTCAAAAAAAATATGTAGATCCAATTAATCAGGGACAATTGAAATGGAATAAAAATTCAACAATAATAATTTTATCTATTTTATTGATTACTACCTCTTTAGCCTTGATACAAGTAACTTTGCCTCTGGATCTTGTTAAAGGTGGAGTATATCGTAATGCATTAAGCAAAGAAATTATTAGTCTTATAATTTCTATTCAGTTAATTTTATTGTTGTTTTTACAATGGCCTGTCGGTTCTTGGATATCTAAGAAAGAAAGATTATTTGGTTTGAAATTTAGTTTAATAAATTTCACTTTCGCTTCGTTTTTATTATTTATTTCTAGTTATTTAAATATCCCAGCGTTTTATTTAATTTCATTGGCATTAATTTTAGTAAGTTTAGGAACTGCTTCATTTCTTCCAACATCAACAGATGTCGTTTTCCGAATAGCTCCTTCAAATAAAAAAGGTTTTGCACTTGCTCTATTATCACAATGTTTCGCTATGGGTTATTTTTTTGGACCATTTATTTCAGGACGTATATTAGATCTATTTGGTTATGCTTCAATAATCTGGCTTTCGATTTCTTGTTGTTGCTTTATTGCCTTTACAATTCTATTTAAGAGATTATTTTAATTAATCTTTTCTAATTCAATAATTCTTCTCTCTCTTAGAAATAAGAAAAAAGGTGCAGAGAATGCGAAGGCTATAAGAAAAGTTCCAATGTATACAACCCACATATTCTTCATGCTTAGTTTTTTTGATTCATTTACTATCCATATAAAAATAGCGCTTGCACCTACTAATAAGTCTCTAGAAATTGACTGAGCTGCAGGGTTTGCATTCGCTAAAGAAATGAAGTTATTTATATCAAAGCTGGTTCCATATTCCCTAGCAAATTCGAAATTTGCCATCATTGGCAGGACAGCTCCCAAAATTGATAGAAAAAGGTAAAGATAAGATAGTATCTGTTTATTATCTTTTAAAATGTTTAATGAATTCACTTGTCAAAAATATTTCTTTTAATAATAGTATTTAAAAGCTTATGGTTGTTGAAAAGAATAATAAAGTTGAAGACTATAAATTTAAAAAAGGAAATTTAAATTTTGCCGTAGTTGGTCATGTTGAGTGGATAAATTTTTTAAAGGTTGATCAATTACCAAAACCCGGAGTCATTTCTCATTCTGAAAAGTCCCTTGAGTATCCAGCTGGTGGTGGATCTATTATCGCGAAAATACTTTCTGATTTAACTTTGAATCAAATTCATTTCTTTACGTCATTAGGTAATGATGATTATGGAGATAAGTGTTTCAAGATTCTCTCAAATATGGGAATTAAGTTGCATGTAGCTTGGCGTGACAAACCAACTAGAAGAGGATTTAGTTTAATTGACTCTCAAGGTGAAAGAGCAATAACAGTTATTGGAGAAAGGTTAGCTCCAACTCATAAAGACAATTTAGAATGGAACATTTTAAAAAAAATGGACGGAATTTTTATTACTGCATCTGATTCTGAGATTTTTAAAATGGCTAGATCAGCTTCGATACTATGTACAACACCAAGGGTAGGATTAAATACAATTAATAATTCAAATGTTCTTTTAGATGGATTAATAGGCAGTAATCTTGATCCTGGAGAAGTTTTTTCTTTTTCTGAATTATCGTTAAAACCTAAATATACTATTAAAACCGAGGGAGAGAAGGGAGGCATAATATTCCCAGGAGGAAGATATAAGGCTCTTAAAAACAAAAAATTAAAGGTTGATTCTTATGGATGTGGCGATTCTTTCGCTGCTGGGATTCTTTATGGAATGGCATCTAAATGGGATATAGATAAAAGTCTAAATCTTGCTAAAGTAATGGGAAGAGACGCTAGTGAATTTTTCGGCCCATATGCAAATAGTAATGAAAAATAATTAATTAAAATTTATATGAGCAATTTAGATAATGAAAATAAAAATATTCTTGTAGAAAACATTATTGTTTTCTTTTTATTTACTGTTTTTTTAGTTTTTAAATCTTTGAAAACTTTATCCAGAATTTTTTCTTATGGAATCTTAAAAAAAGAAATATTAACTACTAAAAGTAACTTAGGGGTAGATATACAAATAAAAATTAAATAGGTAATGAAAATAGTTTTAGTCTTTCTAATTTTAGTAGTTATTTTTTTTGTCTACAAAAAAAATAAATCTAAAAACCCAAAGAACCTAAAATTAGATAAATTTAAAAATAAACTGCAGAGCACTCAAACAAATATTGAAAGAATTTTTTTGAGGGAAGAAGAAAAAACCTTTTCAGATCCTAATATAAATATCTTTATTGGAATTTATGATAATGAAGAAAATATTAATAGAAAATCCAATATTCACAGAGCAAGACTTTCAAAATTTAAGAAATCCAAATTAAATGGTGAGATGATATTTCAAGACGATGAACAAAGAATTTATAAATTAAATAATGGGAAAAAAGTTTATATATAATCTTAAGTTCTAATTACACTCAAGACTTTCTCTTGTTGAAACGCCTGTTGTTGGATTGATCCCATCAGCAATTTCACAAAGATTTCTTTGATCTTCGCTGTCAAGAATGGCATAAGAAAAATCTGCTCCTTCTATTTGAGCTCCTGCAAAACTGCTGCCTGATGCGATCATATTTATTAAAACAGCATTTCTAAGATCTGTTTTTTGGAAATTAACTCGATCAGAGAGAGTATCGGTAAGGTCGATTCCATTTAAGTTAGAACCTTTTAAATCCGAAAGGGTTAGCGTAGTTCCATGTAAATCAACATCACTAAAATCTGCATCTCTCGCAACAGCTCCAGCTATAGAAGACAAATGAAGATCCTCTCCATGGAAATCAAATCCCGTAATATTAGCTCTAACATAACTTGGAACTTCATCTCCCTCGCCCTTAACAGCTACATTTGCCCCAGCAAAAACTGGAGAGGATAAAACTAAGAAAGAAAAAGTTAAACATAAAAAATATTTTAAAAAACTAAAAGATTTCATACCCAAAAATTCCAATATTTTTATTTTATAACAATTAGATAATTTTTTAAATTGATGTGTAAATTTGGAACTCCTTTTTAAGATTATTTAACACTATAAATTTTAAATCTAGGCTCTAAATTAGTTATACAATCAAGAAGTTTTTTGTTATCTTTGCTATTGGTAACTTTGAATTCAGATTCAACTGTACCGCCTTCATCTCTAATGGCTTGATTTAAAACAATGGAACCGTTTTCATCAGATACCGATCTATGAAAAGTTCCTCTAGGTATCCTTAAAATATATTCACAAGATTCTAATCTAACTTTATAAAAAGGATAATCCCAACCAAAATTGACAAGAAAAAACGTTCTACCCCCAGAGATAGCTAATAGATTATCTTCTTGATTGTGATGTATGTAAAATTGCCAATTATTAAAATCTTCATCATTTGGAGGACTAACTGCAGGACCACTGTGAATAACTAGATCTCTATAATTAGATTCATTAACACTAATATCAAAAAATCTGACATCTTTAGTATCGCGAAATTTTTCATAACTTATCAATTCAAACATTTTTGATTTGATAACTGGAATTTCTAAACTTGAGTTCAATTTTCTTTAAAGATTAAACAAATGAAAACAGATATATATATCTAAGAACGTATCAATTAACACTAAAAAAGAAACATATTATTTTTTATGTTTATTTTTTTTTAAAGAATAAAAAATTTAGTGTTTATTTAATTTCAAGAGGTTTGATTTCCCAGGATAAAGTATTTTCTAAATTATTTTTTCCTATAAAGTTTCCTGTAATTACAGAGGTTAAATTAGATTTTGAAGAGGATACCAATGTTAAATATCTATCATCTATTAATCCTTTTCCGCTTGGATCAAAACCTCTCCAACCAGCACCTGGAATATATAATTCAGCCCAAGCGTGTAAATCCAACTCAGAGGGTAACGGATCTTCAAAATGATAACCACTTACAAACCTACTTGGGATACCTATAGACCTGCAAGCTTCAACCATTAGCATTGCTAAATCTCTGCATGAACCTATTCGTTCTCTAAGGGTTCTGCTAGCCGGCCATGCTGGACCAGTATGTCTTTTGGTATATTTGACCCGATCTTGAATGATCTCTATTAACTGGTAGGTAAATGATAATGCGTTATTAATGCTTCCTGCTAAAGCTTCTTGGGCAAGTTCTACGGCAGAGGGATCGTGTTGTCCATTTGGCATCCATCCCTCTAGTGCGCCTTGTAAATCTCTGTTAATAATACTTCTACAAAAAGGTAATGTTAAATCTCTATTTTTAACCCCATCAATAATGTTTGGATGTTTAATAGTTTCAACTTCGCTAATTGATTCAATAATTAAATTATCTGTTAATCCATTGAATCTGATTCTATTAATCTCCTCTCCACTGGCTGCAAGTAGGGGATAAATAACTTCTGGTTCTGGGGTTATTTTTAATTCAAAATTCTTTAGCTTTTGGAATCCATTTGACCTTGGCTTTATACACAATCTATGCTCGCCTAATTGAACAGGGTCTTCGTATTTATATTCAAGTTTGTGAATGTATTTAATTCTCATTAATAAACCTTTTAATTAATAAAATATTTTTCTTGAATGAGATCATTTAGTTTATTCAAATCCATTTGCAATGAATCAATTGCTTCATGTAAACCATGATTGATTATATCTTCAATTCTGATATAACTCCACTTTGCTTTAAGCAAACCTCTCATGCATTCTAATTCTGAAGGATTTTCAGTAGATGGAGAAGTATCTATCGTTTTAAGTGTATTACTTATCCCGTCAAGACAGTATCTTACTGATCTCGGGAAAATTGGATCAAGTAAAAGAAATCTTGCAACTGAATTAGGCTTTATAGAATTTTGTACAGCTTTCCTAAACATTTGATAGGCTCCAGCTGAACGTAAAAGAGCAATCCATTGAAGCTCATCAAGAACTCCTCCAAGTTCATCTAAGCTGGGTAAGAGTAAATAATATTTAACATCTAAAATTCTCGATGTTTTGTCAGCTCTTTCGATTAATCTTCCAAGAATGCTGAATCTCCAGGCAAGATCTTTGCTTAGAGTTGCATCTGTAATTCCATAAAAAAGCTGACATTCCCTTCTTATTTCACTTAATTGTTCTTGTCTTGGTTTATTCCATATTGCCTCTCCTTCTTGCATATTCCAATATAAAATATTTATCTGTTCCCACATTTCGGTGGTCATGACATCTCTGATTTGTCGTGCATTTTCTCTTGCCATTTGAATGCAAGAAATTATACTGTTTGGGTTTAAACGATCTCTTATTAAAAAATTAATAACGTCATCAGGTTTTTTCTCTGGGAATCTTTTATCAAAAGATTCTCTATCACTTGAAGCATCAATTAAGGGGAGCCAAGGTTCTGCACTTCCTGGCGGACAATCTAATGACATTGCTTCACTAACTTCCACGAAACGAGATATGTTCTCTGCACGCTCTAAATAACGATTGATCCAATAAAGTGATTCTGCTACACGACTCAAAAGCATATTATTTACCTACGACCCATGTATCTTTGCATCCTCCACCTTGAGAAGAATTGACGACTAATGAGCCTTTTTTTAATGCGACCCTCGTAAGCCCACCAGGGCTAACCCATGAATCTTTCCCTCTCAATATATACGGTCTTAAATCAACATGACATGGATATAATTCTCCATCGCATAACGATGGCACAGTAGATAATTCTAATGTTGGTTGTGCTATGAAATTTCTAGGATTTTTTTTAATTTTATTAGCGAATTCTTGTATCTCACTCGTCGTTGAGTGAGGGCCAATTAACATTCCATAACCACCAGCTTCTGCGACAGACTTAACAACAAGTTTTGATAAATTTTCTAAAACATATTCTCGATCCTTTTGATAATGACAAATATAAGTTTCTACATTTTTAATAATAATTTCTTCATCAAGATAATATTTAATCATTTTTGGAACAAATGAATAAATCATTTTGTCATCTGCTATGCCAGTCCCAGGTGCATTTGCTAAAGCAACATGACCTGCCTTAAAAACATCAAGTAATCCGCTAACACCAAGGCAGGAATCTTTTCTGAAATTAAGTGGATCTAAGAAATCATCATCAATTCGTCTGTAAATGACATCTACTCTTTTTAATCCAGAGGTAGTTTTTAAATATACATAATCATCATTACAAACCAAGTCATGACCCTGAACCAGTTGTATACCCATTTCTTGAGCTAAATAACTATGTTCAAAATAAGCACTATTAAAAATTCCTGGAGTTAGTAGAACTATCTTTGGTGTGTCAGTCCAAACGGCTAGTTCTTGAAGAGTTTTTAAAAGATATGATGGATATTCATCAATTGGTTTAACTATTCTTCCTGAGAAAAGATTAGGGAAAATATTCTTCATGACTAATCTATTTTCTAAAAAATAAGCAACCCCAGAAGGGCACCTTAAATTATCTTCTAAAACATGCCAATCTCCTTTTCTATCTCTTATTAAATCAAGTCCTGAAATTTGACACCATTTATTTAGTGGAGGTTTGAAACCTATCATCTGAGGTCTCCAACCTTCTGAACTCTCTATTAATTCTCTTGGAATTATTCCATCATTGATTATTTTTTGAGAATTATAAATATCATCTAGGAATAAATCAATTGCCTCAAGCCTTTGTTTTAGTCCTTTTTCTAAAGTTACCCAATCATCTTTACTAATTATTCTAGGAAGTGGATCAAAAGGTAATATTCTCTCAGTACCTTTAAAACCAGTATCATTTAATCTAAAAGTTGCACCATGTCTTAGTAATAATTTTTTTGCGGCAGAATGATTCCTGTTTAATTCCTCAAGTCCCATATTATCTAAGGATGAAAGAAGTGGAATCAATATTTCTCTAGCAGAGTTAACATTATCCTTAAAGTATTCATCAAAACTATTTTTAGGCTGATAATTTGAAAACATATATTTCATCGTTTAGTAACTTTTACTTTAGCTTTATATCTTTATTCGTATTTATGGCTACCAAAAATAATATCTCTTGACTCGATCTATATCATTATTTTGATCATTGAAGTATATTTTTTTAAAAATCTAAAGTGCATGAATTCTAGTAATTGGCAATTTGTTTTTTTTAGATATTTTGCAAGCTTTCTTTTTATCCTCTCTCACAGTTTGCTGGTTCTTGATCATCTACCAGTAGGGGCAGCACTTCATGGACTTGGAGAAGTTTTTATTGCGCCTTGGGCTTTTAGGGAAAGAGCATGGGATCTTGTTGTAATTGCAGTTTTATTTTTCTTCTTCGATATCTGGGGACTGATAAACACACCTTGGAATTAACTGATATTATTTATTTAATAATTTTGGGAAAATCATATTAAAAATGAGGTTTTATTTTTATCAAATTTATAAAATAATTTTTCTTTTATTACTTTCGAGTATTTCAAATTTATATGCACATGACTTATTTAATGGTGGTTGCAAAGAACATTGTGGGCAAAAAGTTAAAGTAACAACTAATAAAAACA
This sequence comes from Prochlorococcus sp. AH-736-N03, assembly GCA_028140765.1. Taxonomy (GTDB): domain Bacteria; phylum Cyanobacteriota; class Cyanobacteriia; order PCC-6307; family Cyanobiaceae; genus Prochlorococcus_A. The sequence continues at coordinate 36,308 of JAOIOX010000006.1, forward strand.
AATTAAAAAATATTGATGATCAAATAAATATTGAGATCAAAAATTCTTGTTTAAATAAATCACTATGTAGAGGTTGACCTCTCGAGATTTTTTAAATTGTTTTATAAAAGTGTTTCTTTGGTAATTATGATTGAAGTACTTTTTGCTTGATAATTTTTATTAGGAGGATTTATTTGATTTTTAATTAAAAAAATAAAAGTATATATCAACGGTAAAAGTAATGATGATGCTGCAACTAAAGCAATTATCTGGTTCAACCTAATAAATGGTTTTTTTACAAGATCCTCTCCGCATAAGCCACAAATCAAATTACCTTTTGAGGATTGTTTTTGAAATTGATATTTAGGATTGCAATATGGGCAATAATATCGAATCATTTTAAAATTTTATTGCTTTAATCATTATCTATAAAACAAGAATAAAGTCATCTTATAAAAAAAAGAGGGCTTATTTAAGCCCTCCTTTATCTCTTACTTATATTTTTTACTGAAGTTAATAACGCACCTAAATCATGGATCCTTGTTGCTAACTTCTATTAAGCTAATGCTCACCAAAATTAACTAATTGTCTTTAACTGGGGCAAAAACTCTAGAATTAAGCTTGTTTCTTAAAGGGCACCTAAACGATGCAGAAGAAGGAAGCTTAGACATTAATAAAAAATAATTGGAGCAGTTAATTAAATTAGTTCGGTTTATTCCTAAATTTCAGGCAGGCTATCGATCATGTTGAAAGACCTCCTAGAACTCAACAATATAAAATTAGGAAAATATTTCTCTAAAGACAATCCGTTTTTATACGCATTGCTTTTTAATTAAAAATGTCCGAGAGTAGTAATCAATCGTGCTAATTTTTTTCAGATATTTTTAGTAAGTTTTGCTTATTTCCTTTGATATTTAATTCGTCTATCTTAATTTTAAATAATTGAGGAAATCTTTTATGGATCATTCGAAAGAAGTTAGTAAAACTGATAAATCAAATCCCATAGACGAATATTTTCAATGTCTCTCATATTGCGATATTCACCCAAAAGGCATAGATAATGACTGTGAGGTTATTTGTATGGAAAGACATTTAAAAGCTAACTATTGGTAATTAATAAATTTCTCCTTTTTACTTAAATCCCTTTGAAAAAAGGTTAGTGCGAACTTTAAATTTCCATACATTTACAACACCTTTTGCATTGACTGCTGCAAGTGCACAATCATCAGGTCTCCAGGATATTGCCCCTACTAAATCTCCCGCGTATGCAGCTCCAACGGGATCTCCATTACCGTCATTTTTGAGGAAACTTGCGACAACAGAACCATCCCTAGATCCTGAGGCTACAAGCATACCTTTATTTGAAAAGGCTAGGCTCGAAATAGGTTCTGTATGGTGACATAGCTCTCCTGGCATAGTCCCTTCTGGACCATTGCCTATAAAGCTCCATACTGTTATTCTTTCACTGCCGCTAGTCGCTAATAATTTTCCGCTGTCATCAAAAGAAAGGTGACTTGGTTTTCCTGGGTATCCAGTCATTTCAGCATCCATCCCTGTTGATCTTCGCCAAAAATGAACGGAATTGTCTTGACTCCCACAGGCGACTATATCTCCATCAGGGCTTAATTCCATAGAGACCAATGATCCTTGCCACTCCAGTTTTTGATTTGTTTTATTATTAACAATGTCAAAGAATGTCACTCTGCCGTAGCATGCAGTTGCGAGCTCATTTTTATTTGACCATGTTATTGCACTTACTGTGCTTGGATGGTCTTCTGAGATCCATTTCTCTTCTCCTATTTCATTAAAAACATATACTTTTTTTGAGGAAGCTATCGCTAGAAATAAACCGTCATTAGACCACTTGAGATGTTCTACCCAACCCTTACCAAGATTAAGTGTTTTAATTACTTTGCCTTCGTGGCAATTGCAAATTTGAACATTTCCATCCTGACCTGATGTTGCAAAAATCTCACCCTCAGGATGAATGGCCATTGCTAGTAGACCACCGGAGTGTGTATTTTCTTTTTTCCAAATAATTTTTCCAGTATCTCCTTCGAACGAAAAAAGACCTCCTGCCACGTCGCCAACAATAAATTCTTTTCCTTTAAGAGCCCAGCCACATGCGATGGCGTAATCGTTAACTTCAGCAGTCCATCCTTCATGGAACATGCCTCTCGGGCTAAATGGTTCTATATCAGGCATTTATCAAAGCCTTCTTGCATCTCTTTCTCATTTAAATTTCTACCGATAAAAACAAGTTGATTTCTACGAGGTTCGTTACCCCATTCTTTATCAGGTTGTGCCGTAAATAACATGTGAACTCCCTGGAAAACTATTCTCCTTGGGTTACCTGAGTAACTTATGAAACCTTTGGTTCTGAATATATCCACTCCTTTTTCTGATAGAAGTCTTCCCATCCAAGTATTTAGTTTTTCTGGGTCAACATCTCCAAAACGTTCTATAGCAATTGAGCCTACTTCATCATCATGTTCGTGCTCTGCTTGCCAGAATCTTTCAGTATTAAATGGAATCTCTTTATTTTCGTCACTTTTAATGACTTTCATATTAAATTCTTCAGCGGTGTGCTGTGTAAACAAACCTATTTTTGTTGGGCTTTCTATGTTCAGGATGAAGGATTTATTTCCTTTGTCCTCCAATTTGAGATTTATATGTTCTCCATATGGGATGGTATTTCCAGGAACTAAACTATTAGCTTTTTCTGCATAAAGTCTCACGGAGGATTCAGCACCATCTTTAAGTTCGTCTTCACTCTCTCCTTGGTTAGCGAGGGCTACCAAGGACATTTCTGGATCGGGTCCTTCTTCTAGCGTTAATTCATATTTACCTGCATCAAGATCGTAAACGCCTGTCCATTCAAAAGGATATTCTGGTTCAAGGAATGTTGGCCTGCGTTTAAGGATCTGATCAAGATCAAATGCACTTAGATTTAAGACTGTTTCAATTGGTACTTTGGCATTCTCGGCTCTAATAATTCGGGTCATTCGGTTCATATCTCTCAATCTCGATTCAAGAGTATCTAGTGCATCATCAGAGACTAAATCAGTTTTATTAAGGACAAGAACATCTGCAAATGCCACTTGTTCTGAACTTTCATCACTCCTGCCTAACTGTTGATCAATATGAGCAGCATCAACTAAAGTCACTATTCCATCAAGAGTGAATTCAGAACTAATCTCTTCATCCATGAAAAATGTCTGAGCAACTGGACCTGGATCCGCTAATCCTGTCGTTTCTACTAAAACATAGTCAAACTTATCTCTTCTTTTCATAAGGTTGCCAAGGACTCTTATTAAATCACCGCGAACAGTGCAACAAATGCACCCGTTTGACATCTCAAATACTTCTTCATCGGCGTTAATTACGAGACCTTGATCTATACCTACTTCACCGTATTCATTCTCAATTACGGCTATTCTTTTCCCGTGCTCTTCACTTAAAATTCTATTAAGCAAAGTAGTCTTCCCTGAACCTAAGAATCCAGTGAGGATGGTTACGGGAACTTTATCTTTGATGCTCATTTACTGATTTTTACTAAATAAACAATAGTTTAATAATAGTAATAATAAGAAATGAAAACCGTTTTTATTAGAAAAATTTAATCTGAAAGTTTGTACCATTCAGATTCAAGATTGGAGCCAGATTCTTTATCACAGCTTCCACCTAATGAATCAACAATTGTACAAGTATTGTGAACAGCTACTGAAACCGTATTACCATCCATCATCAATCCATCAACGAATATTTGATTAGAAGCTAAAGGAACTGAACTTTGTCTACTTAAGTTCCTTAATAACTTAGATGCTGGAATTTGTTCAGGAAATATTGCCTGAACTTTCTCTTCATCTAACATTTTTAAGGTAGAACTTATGTTGTCTGGCCTTAAGCTTGAGGAGTCTCCAAGAAAGTCAAGTAAACTAATGGTTTCAAAACCAAATGCATCCCCGTAGTATTCCATTGCTTTGTGTTTAGAGACAATTACTCTGTTTTCCTCAGGAATAGAACTTACTTGTTCGACGATCCAACTATCTAAGCCTTCTAAGAGAGAATCAGCTTTTTCGAATCTTTCATTAAGTAGTTTTCTGTCACCTCTATTAAAAACTGAAATATCTTTCTTTAAACTTTTGCTTATAAGATCTCCCATTTTTATGATGTTATGCGGATCATGCCATACATGTGGATCTAGACCTCCATGGTCATGATGATGATGATGCCCCTCACCTTCGTCTGGAACTTGTGCTATTGGTTCTACATCACTATTTGAAACGTCTTTAAAAAAGTGTTGAGTTGCTTCAAACTCAAAAGGCATGTGTTCAGTAAAAAATATATATTGACCATCTTCTTTGATATCCACGTTAAAAACAGTACTTTCTTTTCTTTGATCAAAGTTAAGAACAAAAGCTTTATTACTTGCTATCAAAGTACCATCATTTTTTCTGCTTATTGAGTCTTTAGATCCTAATAATTCTTTAGCTAAATCTTCAGACCCTTCTATGTCATTAGATTTGAGAATCACCATCTTCATGGCAGGATCTGCATATTCGCCATCGACTTTTTCAAATGACCATTTGTAAGAACCCTTAGAAAGTTGAAATTTGCCTGCCCATTCGAAAGCACCTTCAGCATGATCATCATGTCCTCCATGGTCTGAATGATCATCATGACCTCCATGATCAGAATGATCATCATGACCTCCATGATCAGAATGATCATCTACTTTAGCTGAATGTTCAGAATGATCGTCATGTCCACCATGGTCTGAGTGATCATCATGACTTCCATGATCAGAATGATCATCTATGTCTATTGCACTAACACCTACAACAACAGTATTCTTTTTATTTTCCCAATTTCTC
>JAOIOX010000060.1 GCA_028140765.1 Prochlorococcus sp. AH-736-N03
GAAGAATTAAAAAACAAGACTTTGCAGTAGCAAGTTCTCCGGAAAAAAACATATCTACATAATTCTCTAAATTGAGAAAAGTTTAAAAATAAACTAAAAATTTATCATTTGCTTTTATTTATCTTAATTAAGAAAGAAGATTTGAAACTATTTACAATGTTTTTTCGCAAAGTGGAAGCACACTGTAGTAATTTAATAAATATATTATGAATCTTTTAATTCTGGAGTTCTGAGTGAAAGTTATTGTTCTAGGTGGAGATGGTTTTTGCGGTTGGCCTTGTGCGGTGAATTTAGCAGAGCAAAATCATGATGTTATTATTGTCGACAATTTAAGTCGTAGAAAAATTGATATTGATCTAGAGGTAGAATCTTTAACTCCAATTGCTTCGATAACAGAAAGACTCTCTGCATGGGAAGAGATTGGAGGTAAGCCAATGAGATTTCTTAATATGGATATCTCCAAACAATATCAAAAATTGCTCAATTTGCTAATTGATGAAAAACCAGATTCCGTGATCCATTTTGCAGAACAAAGGGCAGCACCTTACTCGATGAAATCCAGTTTCACCAAAAGATATACAGTGGATAATAATGTTAATGGCACCCACAACCTTCTTGCTGCAATAGTAGAGAGTAATTTAGATATTCATGTTGTTCATTTAGGAACAATGGGAGTCTATGGATATGGATCACATAGAGGGGCAACAATTCCAGAAGGTTATCTAAAAGTTGAAGTTCCACAACCAGATGGAAGCCGATTTGAAGAAGAAATATTACACCCTGCAAGTCCAGGTAGTGTTTACCATATGACTAAAACCTTAGATCAATTATTATTTCTTTACTACAACAAAAATGATCTTGTAAGGATTACAGATTTACATCAAGGCATTGTTTGGGGAACAAATACAGAAGCAACTTTAAAAGATCCTAGATTGACAAACCGATTTGACTATGACGGAGATTATGGAACTGTTTTAAACAGATTTCTTATGCAAGCTGCGATTGGATATCCATTAAGTGTACATGGGACAGGCGGGCAAACAAGAGCATTTATACATATAAAAGACTCTGTAAAATGCGTACAACTTGCTCTAGAAAATCCTCCAATATCTGGAGAAAGAGTCAAAATCTTTAATCAAATGACTGAGAGTCATCAAGTTGGAGAACTAGCTAAAAAAGTTGCTTCTCTAACAGGAGCTGATATTAATTATTTACCAAATCCAAGGAATGAAGCGGTAGAAAATGATCTAATTGTTGATAATAAATGTTTTATAGAATTAGGTTTAAACCCAACGACTCTTGATAATGGCTTATTAGAAGAAGTTGTTGAAGTTGCCAAAAAATACTCCAATAGATGCGATCTTAAGCGCATACCTTGTGTTTCATCCTGGACTAAAAAACAAGCTGAGGCAATAAAGACAAATTAAAATTTCTAAAATAATTCTCTTAAGAAAGTGAAAATTGCGTTGTTTACCGAAACTTTTTTACCTAAAGTTGATGGCATAGTCACAAGACTGACTAAAACGATTGAATTTTTAATAAAAAATGGTGATGAAGTAATAATTTTTTGTCCAGAAGGGTGTCCAGAATCATATATGGGTGCAACTGTAGTTGGAGTTGCTGCAATGCCATTACCCTTATACCCAGAGTTGAAGCTGGGTTTACCAGGTCCTGCAGTCTCAGATAAGTTAGAAAAATTTAAGCCAGATTTGATACATGTTGTTAATCCAGCTGTACTTGGCTTAGGTGGCATATGGTTAGCGAAAACTAATAATATTCCTTTAATTGCCAGTTACCATACTCATCTTCCAAAATATTTGGAACATTACGGTATGGGTATGTTAGAGCCACTTTTGTGGGAATTACTTAAAGCAGCTCATAATCAAGCCTTGTTAAATTTATGTACTTCCACCGCTATGGTCAATGAGTTAAAAGATAAAGGTATTCAAAGGACTGCTCTATGGCAAAGAGGAGTAGATACTTTCAATTTCAGACCAGATTTGAGAAGTGAGAAAATGAGAAAAAAATTATTTGGAGAATATAACGACGCTAATTACTTATTGATTTATGTAGGAAGATTATCAGCAGAAAAACAAATTGAGAGAATTAAACCAGTCTTAGAAAGTATTCCTAATGCTTGCCTAGCACTTGTAGGTGACGGACCATATAGAAACCAGCTTGAAAAAATTTTCGAAAATACAAAGACTAATTTCATAGGATACTTATCTGGCGATGAACTCGCTAGCGCCTATGCCTCTGGAGATATATTCTTATTTCCATCTAGTACAGAAACACTTGGGTTAGTTTTACTAGAAGCAATGGCAGCAGGATGTCCAGTTATCGGGGCCAACAAAGGAGGGATTCCAGATATTATTAGCGATGGAATTAATGGTTGTTTATATGATCCTGATGAAAAAGATAATGGGGAACAAAGTTTGATTGAAGCGACAAAAAAAATTCTAGAGAATGAAGATAAGAGAGAAGTTATGAGAAAAGAAGCACGAAACGAAGCAGAAAAATGGGATTGGAATCAAGCAACACTACAACTGCAAAATTATTATGCAGATACT
>JAOIOX010000061.1 GCA_028140765.1 Prochlorococcus sp. AH-736-N03
GGGATTCTTCTTGTGGTTTCGTCACCAAGTTTCTTGAATAAACCAAATTCAACTTGGTCTCCAATCTCGGCATCAATACCAGCAAAGGAATTTCTGTAAAGAGTTCTTGAAGCATGCCACCAGTGGCCAAACAAGAATAGCAATCCGAAACATAAATGTGCGTATGTAAACCACGCTCTTGGTGAGCTTCGGAATACACCGTCAGATTTATATGTCTCTCTGTCAAACTTGAATGCTTCTCCAAGTTGAGCCTTTCTAGCTAGCCTTTTTACTACTGCAGGATCTGTAAATGTTTGTCCATCTAGATCTCCTCCATAGATAGTCGCAGTAATTCCAGTCTGTTCGAATGAATACTTTGCTTCAGCTCTTCTGAATGGGATATCTGCTCTTACATTACCTTCTTTGTCTTCAAGAATGACAGGGAAGTTTTCAAAGAAATTAGGAATTCTTCTAACTTCTAATTCGTTACCTTCCTTATCTTGGAAAGCAATATGACCTTGCCAACCAGTTGGTAAGCCATCACCATTAACAAGAGCTCCAACTCTGAATAATCCTCCTTTAGCTGGACTATTACCTACATAATCGTAGAAGGCTAATTTTTCTGGAATCGATGCATATGCTTCTGATTTAGTGGCACCATCATCTATAGCAGCTTGTACTCTTCTGTTAATTTCAGTTTTGAAATAGCCTGAATCCCATTGATATCTGGTAGGACCAAAAAGCTCTATCGGTGTTGTCGCTGAACCGTACCACATTGTTCCGGAAACAACGAAAGATACAAATAATACAGCAGCCAAAGCACTAGCAAGAACTCCTTCGAGACTTCCAAGTTTTAATGCTCTATAAAGTCTTTCTCCAGGTCTATTGGTGATGTGAAAAATACCTCCAATAATACCCATAAGTCCTGCTGCAATATGGTTCGCTACTATACCTCCTGGATTAAAAGGATTAAATCCTTCTACTCCCCACGATGGAGCCACAGGTTCTACATGACCACTTAAACCATAGGGATCAGAAACCCAAATCCCCACGTTTGCGCAATGAAAAGCTCCAAAACCAAAACATGTAAGTCCAGCTAAAAGAAGGTGGATTCCAAAAATTCTTGGCAAATCAAGAGCAGGTTCACCAGTTCTTGAATCTTCCCATAAATCTAGGTCCCAATATGTCCAGTGCCAAATAGATGCCAACATCAATAGGCCACTAAATACTATGTGTGCTGCCGCAACCCCTTCGAAACTCCAGAATCCAGGATCAACTCCAGTAGCACCCGTAATATCCCATCCATTCCAACTACTTGTGATACCTAGTCTTGCCATGAAAGGCATAACGTACATCCCCTGTCTCCACATTGGATTGAGAACAGCATCAGAAGGATCAAAAATGGCTAATTCATAAAGAGCCATAGAACCGGCCCAGCCGGCTAATAATGCAGTATGCATAAGATGCACAGCAAGTAGTCGACCTGGGTCATTAATAACTACTGTGTGAACTCGATACCAAGGCAATCCCATCGGTTAATTTCTAGTAACTATGCTGCATAAACAGCTAAACATCACGATAGTAAGGGTTTTTTAGTCTTTGAGGGATTTTTGTAAATAAATTTATTTTCTTGCAAAAATTGGGCAAATCCATAAGCAGAACTGAGTTTACAAGAAATTTTTAGCAAAAAACTGTTAATATTTTGGTCACAATTCTCAAAGTAAAACGCCAAAATAAGAAAAATAACTAAAAAAATGGCAACTATCAGATTTATCCGTGAGGACTTAGAGGTTCAATGTAATCCTGGTGAAAATTTAAGGGAATTGGTAATGAAAGAAAATTTACAACTTTATGGCTTAAAAGGTATTTTGGGAAATTGTGGAGGAGCAGGACAATGTAGTACTTGCTTTATTTCAGTTGAAGGTGGAAACAAAAATTCTATGAGTCCTCTTACATCTGTTGAAGAAGAAAAACTAAAAAATAGACCAGAAAATTGGCGCCTTGCATGCCAAACATTGATAAAATCATCCGCCGTAATTTTAACAAAACCACAATCTCCCCCCTCAAATTTGGAAGAACTAAAAAAGATTAGTGAAAATAAAAAATTACCGCGATAAATTGTTTAAGACTGTTAATCAGTTTATAAAATTTGTTTATTTTTCCACTTTATTCCAAGTTATATGTCTATAGTCTTAATACCTAACATAGAACTACCAATTAAATGGAAACAACTAACTTTGGATTCGTAGCTAGTCTTTTATTTGTAGGGGTGCCAACAATATTCCTGATTGGTTTATTTATTTCTACACAAGATGGAGAAAAATCAAGCTTCTACTCTGACTCTAGTAAAGGTAGGCTTGGACCAAAACGCTAATACTTTTATAAATGCTTTGCATTTCTGTAGAAGAATTTTTATTTTGGAAAAAAAAGCAACTTTTTAAAGGAGGGGATCAATTATCTTTTGCTGTTTTGCTTGATTGTATAGGCGGTATATCGTCTAGTGATCTAAACTTGAAAAGTTTAAATCCTAAGGAATACATACATTTAAAAAAAAATTTAGAATTTTTAGAATCTGTTTGGGATG
>JAOIOX010000062.1 GCA_028140765.1 Prochlorococcus sp. AH-736-N03
AGTAAAAGTTCAGGTAATGGTATTGATCCAATACTATTAATTGATAAATATGGTTCTGATGCTCTACGATTTGCTTTAATTCGAGAAGTTGCAGGCGCTGGACAAGATATCCGGCTTGATTTTGATAGGAAAAAAGATACATCTTCAACCGTTGAAGCTTCAAGAAATTTTGCGAATAAATTATGGAATGCAACTAAATTTGTGTTAATTAATAAAACTTCTAATAATAATTATTCGCTTAATGAGAGTGATGAAAATTCTTTAGAGTTATGTGATAAGTGGATTTTATCGAAATTGAATCAGGTAAATATAAAAGTCGCTGCTTTGTTGACAGAATATAAATTGGGAGAATCTGCGAAACATTTATATGAATTTACGTGGAATGATTTTTGTGACTGGTATGTAGAATTTGCTAAACAAAGGTTTAATAATAAAGAGACTAAAAATAGACAAATATCTGAAAAAGTTTTAATAAAAGTGCTCAATGATATTTTGGTAATGATTCATCCTTTTATGCCGCATATTACTGAGGAACTTTGGCATGTGTTGCAACTAAAACCAGATAATGCATTATTATCTCTTCAAAAATGGCCAATTCACGAAAATAAATTTGTTGATAATAAGCTTGATAATTCCTTTCAGCAACTCTTTGAAATTATTAGGCTGATTAGAAATTTGAGAGCTGAATTAGGTCTTAAGCCATCAGAAAAAAGTCCTGTATATTTAATTTCAGACAATGATGAATTGATTGATTTTTTAAAAACTTTAGTTGATGATATTCAAATCTTAACTAAATCTTCTGAAGTATTTATTTTTAAAACCAATGCTGTTGATAAAAAAGAGTTCGCTAAATCTTTTTCCGGGATAATTAGTGATTTAGAGGTTTACTTACCTTTTCAGGATTTTGTAAATATAGATGCATTAAAGGAAAGGTTAACCAAGGATTTAAAAAAGGTGAATATTGAATTAGAAAATTTAAATAAGAGATTATCTAATAACAATTTCGTTGATAAGGCTCCAAAAGATATTGTTGATGAATGCAGATTTAAATTAAATGAGGGTTCGGTACAAAAGGAAAGAATCACTAAAAAACTCGAACTTTTGAATTGAGAATGAATATATTTCTTGAAAATATTTATAATTTGTCTTTTTTTTTTAATACTGGTTTTGGGATCTTTTCGTTTGTTTGTATTTATATTTTAATTGTTTTATTAATACTTCCAGCCTCTTGGTTATCTTTATTATCAGGTTTTTTATATGGCTCATATTTAGGATCAATTATCGTTTTCATTTCCGCTTCCTTAGGAGCATCAGTTGCTTTTTTTGTATCAAAAAGTTTTTTTGCAAAAAAGCTAAAAAATCTTTTTAGCCGTTATCCAAAATTAAGTGTTATGGAAAAAGTAGTAGAAAAAGGCGGACTTAAATTAATTTTTTTAGCCAGATTATCGCCGATATTTCCCTTCAGTATTCTTAATTATTTTTATGGTTTGAATAATGTTAAATTTAGAGATTTCGCTCTTGGCCTTATTGGAATAATTCCAGGCACTTTTCTCTATTGCTCAATAGGTAGTTTGGCAAAAAGTATTCAGGAGTTAAAAAATGTTCAATCACCAAATAATTTATATATTACTAGTATTGGAATTATTTCAACTTTTTTAGTTGTATATTTCTCAGCGAAATACTCCAGAGAATATTTTGAAAAATCCTAAGAATCTACTCTTTAATATTCCAATCTCTAATTGATGCAATTAAGATAAACCACAACAGTCTAAATTTACCTAATAAGGTTTTGTTGGCCGCTAATTCGACATATTTTGCCTGTCCACAAGGTGTTTTTATGAAGTTGAAAACTGTTTTATTCGTCATAAGTCTCTCAAAAAGTCCTGAAAATTATTCCTATATTTTATAGCCAAGATTTTTATTTTTTTTATTTAAAAACCACATTTTTCTTTGACTACTTTGTTGAGTATTATTTTTAAAATTTAAACTTTTTCTCCAGCTTTAAATCCTCTAAAGCATTTGAATCTAGGAAATCTAAGACTAAAAGTTACCGCATCTTTAGATTTCGTTTTAGCATCAGCTCTGATTTCTACAAGTTGACCTATAAGATGACTCCGTTTTGACCAATATTCTTGACGTTGGATATCACTAAATCCGCTTCCACAACTAAGACTGTATTCATACCCATCATCTTCCCCTTCTACGAGGACAGCTCCTAGTCGACCTTTATTGCGACCTGTTCCTTCCTCAACCGATACAACCTTTAAAGTGACTTCAATGAAAGGTTTTGCTTTTAACCAACTGTGTGTTCTTTTACATTCATACATAGCATCAGGATCTTTAATCATTACTCCTTCATATCCACCTTCCACGGCAGCTTT
>JAOIOX010000063.1 GCA_028140765.1 Prochlorococcus sp. AH-736-N03
TAGAGGGTAACTTTACTTTTTTTGCAAGACCAAATTTCGCAAGAATCTTAATATGTTCCCATGTTATATCTATCTGACCTCTAAATAATCCTTGTTTTGCTGAATTGGGAAATGCGTGATGATTATTATGCCAACCTTCTCCAAAAGTTAATGCAGCAACCCACGCATTGTTTTTAGATGAATCACCACTTTCAAATGGTGCTTTACCCCAACAATGCGTCGCGGAGTTGACTAGCCAAGTTACGTGATAAACAACCACAAGCCTCAATGGAATTCCCCAAAGGACTAGAGCCCATCCTCCAACTCCTAATTTTTGACCTATTGCGTACAAAGAAAGTCCAATAGGAATTTGTAAGAATAAAAAATATTTATTTAAAAATCTATAGTATGGATCCTTGATTAAATCTGCACTTAGTTTTGGAACAGCTTTTAGTGCTTCTACGTCTTTAAACATCCAACCCATATGACTCCACCAAAACCCTTTTTTACTATTGTGATGATCTACTTCAGTATCTGAAAAAGAGTGGTGATGCCTATGTAAACCTACCCAATCTATTGGCCCATGCTGGCAACTTATGGCTCCACAGGTAGCAAAAAATCTTTCTAACCATCTTGGTGCAACGAACGATCTGTGTGATAATAATCTGTGATATCCAAGGGTGACTCCTAAACAAGCAGTTACCCAGTAAAAAAATAATAATGAAGTGACTGCAGGGAGACTCCAAAATTTTGGTTGTATAGCTACAAGAGAAAGAATATGAATTGTAACCATAAAAACTATTGTTCCCCACGTTTTATGTAGTCTTGGAGGATATCTTTTTGAATGACTGGAAGGTTCCAGTAATTTGTTTGAGAGTTCTATAACTTTTTCAGCTGGAACAGGTTTTTTTAATTTTGCTGTTTCTTGGAAAATTACTGAATTCATGATATCGAAATACTATTTTCAAAATTACCGATATGTAATATTATCATACTATACTATTGATAAGTTTAATTATCTGTGAGTCTCGGATATCGCGATAAATTATCTAGAGGTCGAAGGGCTATGGCTCATTTGATACACCTTTGGCATGAAAGAAATGGATGGTCTCACAGAGTATTGCCATTACTTTCTGAAGTTCTTGATTTAGGTAAAGTTCATAATTCGCAAATTTCTAATCTTAGGAATGGTAAGTTATCTTCGCCAGGTCCTGAAGTTTTTCTCGCTTTGGCTCAAGTTAATACGATTCTTGATCAAGGCATAGAAAAAATCAGGGATCGTTTTGAAAGTGATTACCCAGAGTTATGGAGATCTTTGGAAGAGTCTGCAGTGCCCCTAAAAAATGATTCTGGTAATCCATTATCGGCCGGGGAGTTATTCGAGATATTTTCAGGATTAAAACCTCTACCTTCATCTTTTGACTGGTACATAGAAGATGAAGAAGCTTCTGCTTTAAGTGATGCTCTTTCAGTGCATTTTTGTCAGAATAAGGCTTGGAGATCATGTAAAATGCAGGTAATGGAAGCCTATGCTGTCAATAAATCTGCCCGTAGAGAACGTTTTGCTGAGGTAATTGCAGGAATTAGAGATTATACGGCAGAAGAATTAGATGGAGAACTTCTTGATTTATATGAGGCTTCAAAAAAACTTTCTTATTTTCAGGGTAGGGGACCTAATGCTTTCCTCGCAGAATTAAGAAATTTAGCTTCTAAAAAATAACATTAATTTTCATAATAAATGACTCTTGACAATAACTTAAAACTGGCAGAAAACGCTGTTCTTTCTGTCGAAGAGAGTTTAAGTAAAGTTTTCAAAGAAAGGTCGAATCAGGTTTTCCAGAAATTAGAAAATATTTTGACAATTTTTAAGGAGGAAAAAGTTTCTACTAGTCATTTCAATCAATCTTCTGGTAGTGGTCATGATGATATATCTAGAGAAAAAATTGATGCGGTTTTTGCAAGATTGTTTCTTGCTGAAAAGGCTGCTGTGAGGATGCAATTTGTTAGTGGAACCCATGCAATAAGTTCTGTCTTATTTGGAATTCTTCGACCTGGAGATGTAATGTTATCTCTTACAGGACAACCATATGACACGTTAGAAGAAGTCATAGGAATAAGGGGAGGAGGAAAGGGCTCACTTAAAGATTTTGACATTGAATATAAGCAAATAAATATCTGCGAGAATTTTGATTCTTTTGAAGAAAAAATTGTTCATTCTTTTGAAGAAAATTCATGCAAATTAGTATTTATACAAAAAAGTTGTGGATATAGTTGGAGAAAGTCTCTTACGAATCATCAGATAGAGAAAATTTGTA
>JAOIOX010000064.1 GCA_028140765.1 Prochlorococcus sp. AH-736-N03
TCATTAAACCATGCTCGTATCGCCATAGCTCTTCGAGGATCATAAAAATTTTGTTTTCTGTACCAACTAAGAACTTCTGAATCAGATTTCTTTCCATTACATGACAAACAACATGGTACGCAATTACTTGTACTGCTAATCCCACCTTTTGACATTGGGTGAAGATGGTCGAGTGATTCTGAGGGCTTACCGCAATAAATACATTTATAATTAGTAAGTTTATTAAGTGACTCTCTCCAATTTTTATTACTTGATTTGGGACAAAATTGATCAAGGTAAATTGCATCTTGTTTATGCATAAAATTCTTGATTATTTCCCTGAATAATAACAGTTTTTTTAAAGTATGATTAATAGAGATAAGACTTCTTAAAGCAAATGTTTCTTATGAGAAGAACAATTTTCACTTATTAATAAAAGGGCAATTTATAGTTAATGCTTTATTTATTAACAATATCATTAGGAAATTTTGATCATTCTTTATTTAAAAGTATTTATATCTTTTTGATTTCTTTTTTTTCTAATACATTCTCAGCGATTTCTGGAGGAGGAGCAGGATTATTACAATTGCCTGCACTAATTTTATCTGGAGTTCCTTATTATCAGGCGCTGGCTAGTCATAAATTAGCAACAGTAGCATTAGGAATAGGGGGTTCCTTAAGGAATTACAAATCTTTAGGTAATGATATAAGTGTTGCTTGGCAAATTTTAATTTTTGGGTTGCCAGGAGTAATTTTGGGGGCTTCTGTCGTTGAATATATATCAGAAAAGTATTTGTACTTAATTTTAGGAATAATATCCATATTATTAGCTTTTTATTCATTCCTTAAACCAGATTTAGGTTTATCATCTGGTAATAAAAAGCTTAATTTTGTTCATAAAATTAGATTTTTAATTTTTATTTTTCTTATAGGTATATTAAATGGTTCTATTTCTTCAGGTACTGGATTGCTTGTAACAATACTATTAATAAAAACTTTTGAAATGGATTTTCTTCGAGCTATAAGTATGACATTTTTTACTGTTGGGATTTTTTGGAATTTTTTTGGAGCAGTATTTTTGGCAAGAATAGGATCGGTTCCATTAAATTTATTGATAGTTTTAATAATTGGTTCTTTTACAGGAGGATTTTTCGGAGCTCACCTGTCAAAATTAAATGGGAATATACTTATTAAAAAAACGTTTATAACAGTTTGTGTTTTGGTTGGTATAAGCTTATTAATTAAATTCATAAAAAGCTTTTTATAAAATTATTGGAGGATAACAGTATATTTAGGTAAAAATTTCAAAGCAGGATTATAAATTAAAAAATAAATTACTTATTATCTTTATTCGTTATCTAAGTGGCTAATGAATTACTCGTTTTATTTAATATTAATTTTAGACCTTTTTGAAAAACCATAAAAAAAGGCCTCACATATGTGGGGCCGGGTGATGGGGAATCTTATTTTTAAACCAATTTCTATAAAAATGCAACCCCCTATCTGTAGTGCAATTTTTGATCATCACATACACCATAGGTAGTGCTTTAATGATTTTCTTCAATGTTAATTAAGAAATTCTAAAATAATTTTGTAATTATTAAGTTTATGAACAAAAATCCTATCTCATGATTTCAAATATTTTTGGGTGATTTTACTTGTTAAAAATATCCTGCACAGTATCATTCGTAAGAAGTTTGCTAGTAAAAAGCTTTAATGATTGAATTAACTTTACTAACTCTTTTAAATTATGTTGGGGATAATTTTTGTGAGTATAGAAATCTAGGTCATGATAACTATAAATCTTTACTTCTTTCCTACAGTGATGCAAGTAATAAATTTGGACCATTAGAGGTTAAAAAGGTTATTGAGAAGTCAGAAAATTTTAAAGTTACGGCTGTTGCTATTGCTGCAATTAAGTGCCCTCAGCATATAGTGAAGTAATGAAATTTGAATTAAAGACTGAAAATGAAAATTATTCAAAATCAATTTCAAAATTTTTCGGTATAGTTTTTTTTATAACTTTAATAATAATCCTTTGTGATGTTGCATTCAAATTAGGAATCATATCTAGAAATCATAAAATCGAATACAACTGTAGGCTTTTATCGGTGGAAAAATCTAAACCTCATTTTAAGAAATTATCTAAGCTTTCTAATCTGAAAAGTAAACAACAAATTTGGGAATTTTGCAGGGAGTTTATTAAAAAATAGTTAGTTAGCTAGATGCTGATGAATAGAACTTTAGTGCAAATAACCAGAACTCTCTTGAAGTTATAAGAAAAACTGAAGCAACAATTATTTC
>JAOIOX010000065.1 GCA_028140765.1 Prochlorococcus sp. AH-736-N03
GGGGATCAAAGAATCTTAGATAATAGTCATAGAGATTTAAGAAGGGCTAGAGCCGCTGCTACAAATATTGTTCCTACTTCTACAGGAGCTGCAAAAGCGGTGGCCTTGGTTTACCCAGAAATGAAAGGCAAGTTAACAGGAATTGCAATGAGAGTTCCAACTCCTAACGTTTCAGCAGTAGATTTTGTTTTTGAATCTTCTAAATCTGTCACAGCTGAAGAAGTCAATAATGCACTCAAGGAAGCCTCTCTAAGCTCAATGAAAGGCATTATTAAGTATGGAGATGAACCATTAGTTTCTAGCGATTATGCAGGCACCAATGAATCGTCAATTGTTGATAGTGACCTTACTATGTGTATCGGAGATAACCTTGTAAAAGTTCTTGCATGGTATGACAATGAGTGGGGTTATAGTCAGAGAGTTGTAGATTTGGCAGAGATCGTTGCTAAAAATTGGGAGTAATCAAAAGTGTTTGTAAGGTGTGTTATTAAGTAATTTGTTTTTTTTATAATCTATAAATTCTATTGATGGTTCACCATCAGAAAAAAAACCAATCTCTTTAATATTTGTATCAAGTTTAGTTAAATTCTTTGCCCATTTTTTTGGCAATGAGAAAACTAATTCATAATCTTCACCTCCAAATAAATAATATTCGTCCCATTTATCTCCTCTTGGCCAATCCTTGTCTTTAGGCATTTTTTCATAATTTATGATCGCTTTACAATTGCTAGATATTGCTAAATCTTGTAATGCTTGAAATAGACCATCACTGCTATCAGTACATCCTATTCTTCTTATATTTTTATTGGAGCGAGTTTTGAGGAGATTATTTAGAAAATTTGGGTAAACTCTAGGGCGACAAAAATGTTCAATGGACTTAATGATTAATCTTTTATTAAGAGAAAATTCATTATCGCAATCAATTTTATTTTGTATCAAAAATCCCAGTTTGCTAAGACCATGAATTCCTGTAGTCAATATTATATCTCCGGGTTTACAAGCGTTTCTTCGTAATTCAAGTTCACCTTGAACTCCAAAGGCCGTAATTGAAATGATTTTTTCATTCCCCTTTGAGCAATCTCCCCCTAGAATCACCCCGCCATATTGTTTTAATGCTTTATTAATTCCTTTATATAATTCTTCAACCCAAATCCACTCAGTTCTAGCAGGTAAAACTAGGCTTATTGTAATACCTATAGTTTTTATGCTTCCACTGGATAATAAGTCAGAGATGTTGCTAACAACTGCTTTCCACCCAAGGTCCTCAGGACAAATAATAATGTCATTAAAATGAACATTTTCTACCAAAGAATCAGTATTAACAAGTAAATTTTCATTTTTAGTTTTAATTAAAGCGCAATCATCTGAAATTTGGTTTTTTGGCATAAATTTTCCTAGCCTTTTTATTAATTCTTTTTCCCCTATATCTTCTAATATTTCTTTATGCATTTAATTTGAGGTTTTCAATCCCTTCCAAAACATCAATCGAAATTATTGTGTCATCTTTAGTAAGCTCTTCTAATACATCAAATCCATCTACAACATAACCAAACGCAGCATTCCTCCCGTCAATTAAATTGCGACCTGCTGGATTTAATTCTGCTTCATATAAAAAGAAGAAAAATTGCGATGAGCCATCATCAACTGCGGTATTTGAATGGGACCATCCTAGAGTTCCAAGTGTTGCAAATGGTAATGTTGGTGTCTCTGTGTAAAGACCTAAATCTTCAAAAGTTTGATTATAAAAAGTTTCTTGTTCATTCGGAATTCTAATTTCTAAGGGAACGTGACGTTCTTCATTTGTTTCAGGATCTATGTAACCAATATCTTCACCAATTGGATCACCTGTTTGCAGTACAAAAAATTCTTCTGCTCTGTTGATAGGTAAATCTTTGTAGAAGGTTTTTGAAGATAAATCTATAAATGCTCCTGCTGTAAGTGGCGCGTTAAATCCATCTACAATTGCTTGCATATCTCCTTTGGAGGTTTTTATATTGACTTTTGCTCTGCCTAGTAATCTTGGTAAGTTATCAAATTCCTGGGGAATAGAGTATGGAAATTCTTTTGGTAGAAAATATTCTTCTAATCCACCTATTTTA
>JAOIOX010000066.1 GCA_028140765.1 Prochlorococcus sp. AH-736-N03
ATTAAAAAAGCGAGTCTGAGTAACTCGCTAGTATGAATTGGTTTTTAAGAGTCGGGGCGACAGGATTCGAACCTGCGACCTAGTGCTCCCAAAGCACTAGATATAAAAAAAGAGCACTAGGTCTTTAGTTATTTAAAGGGTTTCCTTATTTAAAAATTATTATTAACATACGATTAAGATAGATTTGACCGCAAATTGACCGCAAAATTAATCAAAAAATATCTATATAGAAATCAAGAGGGTTTTACTCTAGTCGAATTAATTGTCGTTATTGTAATTATTGGGATATTGTCTGCAATTGCTATTCCAAGTTTCCAAAATGCATCTGATAAAGCTAAGCAAAAGGAGGCTTCCGTTTTATTGGCTTCTTATGTAAAAGCTGCTCAATCATATTATGTAGAGTATGGAGCTCTACCAAGAACTTCTCAAGATTTAGGAAATTATATTTCAGTTACGGCATGCTGCACTGGCTGTTCGGGGAGACAAACTCCTCAATACTGCAAAGCGTCAACCCCCATAAATTTAAACAATAGATCGGTAAATAATTGGAATAGTACAAGCGGGCTATATGCAATAGGTATGTACATTAGATCCAACCAACTACAATTCACAGCTAATCCAACAGCTTGGTTTCAAGGCTATGGAGTTGGTGCTTGTTTTAGTGGAGTAACTGGATCTTCAAAAGTTTCAGAAAATATTGATAAGAGAAGATTAACAACCCCACCAAATTGTAATTAAAAAATATAGCTTGTAATTTGACCGTAATTTGACCGCAAATAGTTGCGGTCATTTTTATGCAATATCAACTTCCATTGTTATGACTGATCGGGGCGACAGGATTCGAACCTGCGACCTAGTGCTCCCAAATAACCCGCACAAACAAGGCTATAATTAAGACTTGAGTTGTTATCTGTATTTTCTTAGATTTAAACTTAAACTGAAAGGGACTAATTCTCGTTATTTGGGTGCTTTTTGGGTAAGTTTAATTTGATTATCATTACTGAATAGCGAATATAACTTTTTTAAAGTGCAAAAACTATTTCCTAATACTTTTAAAGGACAAAAGGGTTTTACTTTAGTTGAACTTATTGTTGTAGTCGTAATAATTGGAATTTTAGCTGCTATAGGGAGTCCGTATTACAAAGGTTTTGTCCTAAAAGCCAGGCAAGCAGGAGCTATTGCATATGTTGACTTCGTTCTGGAGAGTGCTCAAATAAATATGATGACGGTAGGTCAGTGGCCGACATCATGGAGCCAAATCGGAGAATCTCCTAGCGGTAGACTACAAAGTTGTACGAAATATGGCTCTTTTTGCAAAGGTAATGAAAGAGTTATAGTCAATGGTAATTATTTAATAGGTTTCTACTCTAATAATGATCAATTCAGAGTAAGTGCTTGGCGTTTTAATAATCAGGGGGGTACTTCTGAGAATAGATCAGTTTTTGGTTGCTTAACTAAAGAAGGCAATCAAAGAATATATGCATGGCAAACTGATAAATTTTATCAAGGACCAATGTGGGCAGGCGGAGTACTATCAGATCAAGGTACGCCTCTAAGATTATTTCACCTTCAGTTATTTAAGCGATAAAAAATAATTTCTTAGACTTTTGGGTGCATTTTGGGTGCAACCTTTTTTGGGTGTAATTTATTATTAGCTGAGACTTACTGCTATAACTGATCGGGGCGACAGGATTCGAACCTGCGACCTAGTGCTCCCAAAGCACTAAATAGGTCTAGTGCAGCACTAGGTTTTCAAGCTATAGCTAATTTCTTGCTTGATTCTGCTTGATTTGTCCGGACAATATAAGCAACATTTGACCACTATTTGACCACTTTTTTAGAAGTCGCAGCCCTAGCTCTCTTTTTTTTAAGAATCTATCGGTTTTTACGATTCGGTTTTGATGTGTAAACCGAAGTTCGGTGTATTTGCCCTATATAATCATTCGGTTTGCGACATTACAAACATTACTTATTCATATAAAGATAGGTATGTACTTATTCAGAGGTAAACAATGTATTCAATGTTTGATCTATTCTTTGATACTCCTGCATATAGACCCGTATATGT
>JAOIOX010000007.1 GCA_028140765.1 Prochlorococcus sp. AH-736-N03
TGAGATCTGAGCTACCTCGTGGAAGGCGGGGGAAAGTTGGTTCAGCTTTTTTAAAAAGTAATCTACTCAGAATTAAGAAAAGGTTAGATCATGCCGAACATGGCGGAGCTTTATTACTTGGGGTGAATGGTATTTGCGTTATTGGTCATGGAAGTAGCAAATCTTTATCAGTAGTTAGTGCTCTTCGTTTGGCACACTCCGCAGTGAATCATGGTGTTATGGAAAATTTAAATCAATTGCAAAAGCTTCAAGTTTTAAATTCATAAAACATATTGAGTCAAATTTATGTTTGACTTATATAAGTAACTAAAAAACTCTTTTGGAAGGAATAGATTTTAATCAGATTGGAGTATCATTCAAGGGAAGCGGAAGTTATGTACCTGATCAAATATTAACCAATCAAGAAATCAGTCAAAAGGTTGATACAAGCAATGAATGGATAAAATCTAGAACAGGCATTTCTGAGAGAAGAATCTCTAGCTTAGGAGATAATGTTAATGAGATGGGTTATAAGGCGGCTCTAACTGCTATAGAAATGGCTAATTGGGATATTAAAACAATTGATTTGATTGTTTTAGCTACTTCTACTCCGCATGATTTATTTGGATCAGCGCCATCAATTCAAGCTAAATTAGGGGCAGCTAATGCTGTAGCTTTCGATTTAACTGCAGCATGTAGTGGTTTCTTATTTGCCCTAGTTACAACCTCACAATTTTTAAAAGGTGGTAGTTTTAAAAGGGCTGTTGTTATAGGAGCAGATCAACTATCAAGCTTTGTCGATTGGAATGATAGAAGAAGTTGTATTCTCTTTGGAGATGGTGCGGGTGCATTAGCAATTGAAGCCACTAATCAATTTGATAATTTAATTGGTTTTGATATGAGAACTGACGGAGAAAGGGGTTCTTTTCTTAATCTTCCCTCAAAAAATAATAAGGATTTAATAATTGATAACATTGATTTTTTAAGTGGAGCTTTTTCTTCAATTCAGATGAATGGTCAGGAAGTGTATAAATTTGCAGTTAGAGAAGTTCCGATAATTCTTGAAAAGTTGTTTAATAAAACGCACTATACTTCCGATGAAGTTGATTGGCTTGTACTACATCAAGCTAATCAAAGGATATTGGACTCTGTAGGAGATAGGTTGAAAATCCCTAGAGAAAAAATTCTTAGCAATTTAGAAAAATACGGTAATACTTCAGCAGCAACAATTCCACTAGTGATAGATGAGGCTATTAGAAGTAATAGAATTAAACAAAATGATATTATTGCTACAAGTGGTTTTGGTGCTGGGTTAAGTTGGGGTGCAGCCCTCATTAAATGGGGTTAAAAAAAAAGGAGCATTATGACAGTTGCATGGGTATTTCCTGGACAGGGTTCGCAAAAAATTGGAATGGCAAAACAAATTGAAAATTTGCCAAATACAAAAGAGAGGTTTAATTATGCATCTGAGATATTTGAGAGAAATTTATTTGAAATTTGTGAGTTAAATAATGAACCAACAAATCCTCTTATTGATTTAAATAACACAAGAAATACTCAAATATGTCTTTTTTTGGTTGAATCAATTTTATTAGATGCCTTGAAAAAGAAAGGTTTTAAACCAACTTATGTTGCTGGACATAGTCTAGGAGAAATCACTGCACTATATTGTGCGGATGTTTTTTCATTCGAAGATTGTGTTTCTCTAATAAAAGAAAGGTCTCAATTAATGGTAAATGCTGGGAAAGGATCTATGGCAGCAGTAATTGGTTTTGATAGAAATCAGCTAGATCTATTGGTACAAAAAATTGATGATATTGTGATTGCTAATGATAATAGTTCTTCCCAAGTTGTCTTATCCGGATCTGATGAAGCATTAGATGATTTATCGAGAGAAATTTCTTGTAAAAGATTCTTGAAATTAAATGTTTCAGGTGCATTTCATTCCCCATTTATGAATGAACCTTCATCAAGATTTGCTGAGTATTTAAGACAGATTAAATTCCATAATCCCTCTTTCCCAGTCATAAGCAATTATGAACCTTCACTTTGTAGTGATCCCAATGAGCTTAAAATTAGATTAGAAAAGCAAATGTGTAACGGTGTGAGGTGGCGAGAAACAATGGATGTAATGGCAAAAGATACTGATCTTCATATTGTTGAAATTGGCCCTTCTAATGTACTAAGCGGTTTAGGAAAAAGACATCTTAAAGATGTAAAAATTTCTCAAGTTTCATCTTCTGATCAAATATCATATTAATCTTTATGAAAAATGATGTTTTTCAAAAATTAATCTATCAATTGGTAAGCAAACTTTTAGTATTTCCAATTTATAAATTTGTATTTAGAGGTTGTTTAATAGGTAGAGAAAATATTCCGCAAAAAGATTCTTTTATAGTTGTTTCTAATCATGGTTCTTTGCTTGACCCTCCTTTGTTGGGACATGCTCTTGGACGTAATATATCTTTTATGGCTAAGGCAGAACTTTTTACAGTTCCTTTTCTTGGATTTATTATCAAGGCTTGTGGAGCGTATCCTGTAAAAAGAGGAATTGTGGATAAAAATACAATTAAAACAGCATGTAAAAAATTATCAAATGATAATTGTATTGGAATTTTTATTGATGGTACTCGTCAAAAAAATGGTCGAGTGAATAAGCCCAAACAAGGTGCAGCATTATTAGCTTTTAAAAATCAAAAATTATTATTGCCTGTTGCAATAGTTAATTCACATAGAGTAATGAGATTTAAATTTTGTATTCCCTTATTTTCAAAAATAGTTATTAAAGTTGGAAGACCTTTTCAACCACCACAAAGTTCATCAAGAGATGATCTAAATTCTGTCACAATGCGCCTTCAAGATGAAATTAATTATTTGATTGGATGAATATTTAGTTAATTGGAGAAATAGGGTAAAGAGGCAAAACTTTTTTCCAGGAATCTAAATTTGAATTTAATAAATTTTTATTAGACGAATCTAATAGTTCTTTTAAATCCTCTTTAGCATCATAAATAGCCTCAAAAAAAAGTTCTTTACTATCAAGTTCTTTTATAACTTTTGGTAAAACTGTTTCTCGAATGACTAGATCAGAGGGATTTTTTTCGTTATGACAAATTTTATATTTACCAGCAATAAAACCCTTTCGTTTTAATTTTTTGTAAATCCAAAATGATTTTTTGTTTATAAAGATATTATTTTTTAGTGCAATTCTTTTTGCCATTATTTCAAATGAACTAAAACTGTCTAGAGGACAATTTATTTGTTGTGAGATAGTTCTTGCTAAAACTACAATAAGTCGTGAGGCATTAAAATTAGCAGGCCCTACACTGACAGATAACTTATTTATTTTTTGTAAATTTTCTTTGGAAATGAATTTGTTAAGGTCATTTATTAAATTGTTGCAAAGGTCATTATCAAATTTTTTGATAAATAATTCATCAGATTCAGAGTTTTTGTTTTTTCTATAACCAAAGCCAAAAGAATTATCTGTGCTGTAGATCACTAATATTGGGTAATTTTCTCTTTGTTTTAGTTTATTTTTCATCTATTACCTTTAAACAGGTAATTCCATGCCTGGGTTACATTTAGACCATTTACCAAATTCATTTTTAAAACTTTCACAAGATTGGACATCCCAATCAGTTTTATAATCACCATTATTATCTTTAACTATACTGACATGAATGAATGGTTTTTTTGCTTTAAAATCAGGTAGATCACAAATGTGATCAACACCATGATTATTTTCAACATCATGATATGTGATACATCTATCAACCCATTTACAGTTGATGCAAATGCACATAATAAATAAATAAAATGAAAAATAACATTCTCACAGATCATACACTAATTATCGATGAATTAGAAACAAGTATAAAATTTCATAATTTGAATTTTATTTTAGATTTTTTACCTAAAGGATCATATTTGGTTGGAGGTTTCATAAGGGATATTATTTTGGGAAGAAAAACTGAAAAGATCGATGTTGATATTGTGGTACCTTTAAATGCAATTGAAATTGGGAAAAAGATTGCAGAAAATATTGAATCAAAATTTATAATTTTAGATGAAAAAAGAGAAGTAGTAAGGATTTTTCTAAATAATATTAATATTGATATTGCTAATCAGGTTTCATCTACGGTAGAAGGAGATTTGTTTTCTAGAGACTTTTCGATTAATTCAATTGCTTTTTTATTAGATAAGAAATGTTTGTTTGATCCATTAAATGGTCTTAAAGATCTAGAGATTTCTTTGCTTAGAAGTCATTCTGAAAAAAATTTACTGAATGATCCTTTGCGAATATTAAGATGTTTTCGATTTGTTTCAGAATTGAATTTTAAAATTGATCTTAATTTAATTACTTTTATAAAAAAAAATAAAGTGAAATTATATCTTGCTGCTAAAGAGAGGATTAATTATGAAATACAGAAAATAGTAAATGGAGCGAATGCTCTTGAAGCAGTATTGCTAATAAAAAAATTAAATATATTTGGTATTGATAATTTATCTGAAGATTCTTTTTTTTTGGATTTAGAGAAAATTAATTATGCAGAACTTAATCAGGAAGAAAAAGAAAAGTTTTTACCATCATTTTTTATTGCTCAAATTTTGGATGTTGTATCTCTGGAGAAACTTAAATTTAGTAAAGCTGAAATTTCAAAAACTAAGTTATTACGAAAATGGCATTTTTTGTTGGAGAAAAAAAATATCGCTCAATTAACTGAAGCAGAAAGATTTGCATTACATAAAGAATTAGAGATGTTTCTTCCATTATTTATTTTTTATTTACCTCAAAACTTTCGATTAGATTGGCTTCATAAATGGCGTAACAACAATGATAAATTATTTCATCCTTCAAACTTAATTAATGGTGATGTAATTAAAAAAAATTTAAAAATAAAGGATGGGCCTATCTTAGGAGAGCTTTTACACTATCTTTCGAAAGAACTTGCGTATAAAAGATTGAATAATTTTGATGAAGCTATTTATAAAGCAAAGCGATGGATTGAACAAAATGCGCCAAAATGTGATTAAATACACATAGCTTAGTTTTGTTTAGAAGTTCAGACTTCAAAATCATTTTTAAAAATTTATGAGCATTCGCATTTACGTTGGCAACTTACCACAAGGATTTAATCCAAAAGAATTTGATACACTTTTAAAGTCAGTTTCTGATTCGATCAGATTTAAAGCAGTTCTAGATAAGGAAACTAAGGAATGCAGAGGTTTTGGTTTTGCGACAACTAATAATGAAGATAATGCTAATTTATTAATTCAAAAGTTAAATGGTTTTGAATTTAATGGTTCTAAATTAAGAGTAGAGCTATCAGAAAAGAAAGATTCTGCTTCAAATAAAAGAAATAGTGGAAAATTAAATAAGAATAAGAAGAGGAAAGACTTTAAGAAAATTGTTCACAGTGATGCTCCTAACTTAGAAGCTCCTGATCCAAGATGGGCTGGAGAACTATCTAAATTAAAAGATTTATTGGCTAATCAGAAGACTCCTGTTTAGTCATTTGATTCGAGAGATTAAAAATGATATTGGAATTTCAAAAGCTTTTACTGAATTTTTTACAAAAGCTCTATTGTTAAAGACATCATAGTCTAGCCTTTCTATAGAATCTAATATTCCTCTGTAAAGACGTAAGGATGTCCAAACAGGCCATCTTGCGTCGGAAGATAACCATTTGATTCCATCTTCAGATTTCTGGAACCAATCGCGAGCTCTAGTTAATTGAAAGTTCATAAGTGCTTTCCATTGTTTGTTTATTTCACCTTTTAAAAGTTTTTCTTCAGAATAATTAAATTTTTCAATATCTTCTTGAGGAAGATAAATTCTACCTCTTTGCCTATCTTCGCCAACATCTCTTAATATATTTGTTAATTGATTAGCTATACCTAAAGCTATAGCGGCTTCTGAGGGGTCAGGCTTGGCACTCCATGGGGCTGATGTATAAGCGCTATCAATCCCCATGACATTCTGAGTCATCAAACCAACTGTCCCTGCGACTCTATAACAATAGAGCTTTAATTCATCAAAATCTTTGTATCTAAATTTATTAAGATCCATTCTCTGACCATCTATCATGTCTAGGTAAGGTTGAATACTTTGTGGATATTTTTCGATGGTGTCTAGTAGAACGGCATCTAATTCAGATTTAATGTTGCCTTTAAAAACATTCTTTGTATTTTCTTCCCATGCATTTAAATTTTCTGCAAGTTCATCTTGCGATTTAGTTGAAGCTTCTAAACTATCCATTATTTCATCTGTTCTTCTACACCAAACATAAATAGCCCAAATAGCTTTTCTTTTCTCTACAGGAAGGAGAAGCGTCCCCAAGTAGAAGGTTTTAGCCCATTTTTGGGTTTCTTTTCGGCATATCTCGTATGCTCGATCTAGTTGAGAAATTGAATTTTTCAAAAAGTGTTAGATAAATTTTAAATTACTGGAATGTAAATCTCATGAAGAAACATTTTGAGGAGTTTTGGAATACTCCTTATTGATTGATTCCGCGCATAATTTACCACTTAAAACAGCTCCTTCCATAGATGCTAAATATTTTTGCATAGTATAATCACCTGCTAAAAAGAAATTTTTTATAGGAGATTTTTGACTAGGTCTAAACTCTTGGCATCCAGGAACTGCTTTATAAACAGATCTTGGAGTTTTGACTACTTTATATTTGCGTAAGTTTGTTTTATCGTCTCCTATGAAATGAGTTGGGAATAATTTCTTGAGTTCCTCCATAGTTGCATCAATAATATCCTGATCACTCCTATTTATCCAATCTTTTGCTGGTGCAAAAACCAATTCAAGCATTGATCTATTTGGATCTTCATATTCTTTGCAGGTGATACTCATATCTGCATAAACACTGAGGAGAGGTGATCTGCTGAATAATAAATGATCAATATCTGTTAATTTTTTGTCAAACCATAGATGAATATTAATGACTGGCACACCATTTAAACCATCTAATTTAGAAAATGCATCTAACCCTTTCCATTGTTTTGGGATCATTAATTTAAAGAGATCTACAGGCATTGCACTTACATAAGCATCAGCTGTTAACTCTTTCTTTTCGTTTTTATTTAAAGAGGCAACAGTAAAACTTTTAACAGTGCTGTCCTCATTAAGATTGATTTCCCTTAATGGACTATTCATGTGAACTTCACCACCACGAGCAGTAATATAATCAACCATTGGCTGGCATAGTCTTTCTGGAGGAGCTCCGTCAAGGAATGCCATTTTAGAACCATTTTTTTCTTGTAGAAATCTGTTTAATGCTGTTAATAAAACTGTAGATGATATTTCATCCGGTCCAATGAAATTAAGAGCTTTACTCATCGCTATAAATACTTCATCATTAACTCTTTCTGGTATATTGTGCTCTTTTAGCCAATCGGTCCATGATTTTGTATCACATTTATCTAAGTACTTTTGGCCTCTCAACATTGCAGGCACTAAACCTAATCCAAATAAAATCTTTTCATTCCATGAAAGCATATCATTATTACTTAATATTGCTGATACACCATTAACTGGGGCAGGTATATCAGGAAAGTCAAATCTACTGTAAGTTCCAGGCTCTGATGGCTGATTAAAAATCATTGAATGACTTTTCCATTGGAGTCTGTCTTCAATATCTAGTTCCTTAAAAAGTTGCAACATATTTGGGTAGGCTCCAAAAAATATATGTAACCCAGTTTCATACCAATCTCCATCTTCATCTTTCCATGCGGCGACTTTCCCGCCTAAAACATCTCTGGCTTCAAGTACAATCGGAATGTGTCCATTATCGACTAAATATTTAGCGCAAGATAAACCTGCTAAACCAGCACCAGCAATTACAACACGCATTATTAAATCAAGAAATAAATTAACACTTACTAATAAGCTACATTAAAGTTAGAACATAATAGTTTTTTTCGTTGATTATTTCGTAAAATTATGGAAAAAATGCTTTTAAAATCGACTACTAGGCATGTAAGAATTTTTACTGCCGAAGTGGTAGATGAAGAATTAAAGTTTCATCCCAATAAACTAACTCTTGATTTAGATCCCGATAACGAATTTATTTGGAACGAAGATTCTCTGAACAAAATAAACGAAAAATTCAATGGATTATTAAAAGAGAGAGCAGGAAAGGATTTAGATGATTATGAACTGCGAAAAATAGGATCAGAAATTGAAGGTTTGATTAAATTTTTGCTTCAAAATGGTCAGCTTAGCTATAACCCTGATTGTAGAGTAATGAATTATTCAATGGGTTTACCAAAGACAAATGAAGTGCTGTGAATAGATCATCCTCAAATAGAAGGCCAAGAAGAGGCTCAAATAGAAGTTATTATCCACCAAATCCGAAGGACATTGATCCGTATGGTCAAAGAAACAATAGATTGCCTGCTTCTTCTGAACAAAAGATCAACTTTAGTACAGGAACCATTGCCGTACTTGCTGGAGTATTAATTTTAGGAGTTGGTATCGGGAGCGCTATTACCAGTACAACTGATGGTGGGCAGGGAAATATAGCAAGTCAACAACAATTAGACATGGCTGTTCCAGATCCTGAATTTTGCAGACAATGGGGAGCTAGTGCTTTTGTAATTGATGTTGAAATGTATACGACTTTAAATCCATCTACGAGTTTTGTAACGCAACCAGCTCTTCAGCCAGGGTGTGTTATTAGAAGAGAGAATTGGACAGTGTTACAAAAACAGGGCGCAATTAGTAATGAAGATGTAAGAGAATGTAAGCAGAGGATGAATACTTTTGCTTATATTGGTTCTATAAGAGATAAGCCAATTGTGAAGTGCGTTTATCAGACTGATGTAAATGAAAATAAATTTATAATAAAAGGTGATGGACAAGCTGAAGACGGTGGAGTAGGTATTAACAAAGAAGCAATTCAGTTTTGATCGATATTATATATACCTCAAAGGGCTTTCTAAACTAGCAAATTGTGGGAGAACGTTTTTCTTAAATACTTCTGATGCTCTTGATGTATATCTTGACGGATTAGTAATTAATTTAAGTTCTCTTTTTACCTCTAAATCAGCGACGAATGCTTTATGGATTGTTCCAGCCGATAATTCTCTTTCAATAGAAACAACAGGCAAAAAGGAAGCTCCTAAACCTGATTGAACTGCATTCTTGATTGCCTCAAGAGAGTTAAGTTCCATCTCAATTTTTAATCTTTGAATATCAAGCCCAGAATCTTGGAGAAGTTTGTCAACTACTTTTCTTGTTGTAGATTGTGAGTCTAATGTTACAAAATTTAATTTGTATAAGTCTTCTTTTAGAAGCTCTTTTTTGGTCGAAAGTGGATGTTTAGATGGTAAAACTAATGCCAATTCATCAGTGGCATATGGAATTACTTGTAGTAAATTTTCTAAATCTCCAGGTAATTGTCCGCCAATAATGGCTAAGTCAATTTGCCCATTTGCCACACTCCAACCAGTTCTTCTCGTACTGTGAACTTGAAGTTGAACTGATACATCAGGGTATTTTTGTCTGAATAGTCCTATCATTCTCGGCATTAAATAGGTACCCGTTGTTTGGCTCGCGCCAATGACAAGAGTTCCACCTTTTAAGCTATTTAAATCTTCAATAGCTTTGCAAGCTTCGTCGCATTGATTCAAAATTCGTTCACAATATTCAAGTAATAGTCTCCCTGCTTCAGTCAATAGAGCCTTCCTACCACCTCTGTCGAAAATTGTGATTTCAAGTTGTTTTTCTAAATTTTGTATTTGTAAACTTACAGCAGGTTGGGTTACATATAAGAGATCTGCAGCTTTTTTAAAACTTCCTTGAGCTGCAATAGCTTTTAATATTCTTAGTTGGTCGAGTGTAAATGGTAATTCTGGCATCTATTATGCCTACAGTTTCTTATAATTCTAATGCTTAAGAGCATTCTTGTTAAGAACAAAATTTATTTGAAAAATTTAAATTAATGGAGACTCATAAAACTTCGCTAATCATCTTTATTTTGATTTTGATTTTCGCAGTCATTCATAGTGGGGGAGCTGCTTTAAGAATCAAAGCAGAATCTATTATGGGTCCAAGATTATGGAGGTTATGTTTTGTTTTTTTAAGTTTGCCATCTGCAATTATCTTGATTAGTTATTTTTTAGCTCATAGATATGACGGAATCAGATTATGGAATTTACAGGGCAATAATTTTGTTTTTATGGTCGTTTGGTTCTTAACTGCAATTAGTTTTTTATTTTTATATCCCGCTACTTACAATTTGTTAGAAATACCTTCCGTTTTAAAACCTAGAGTACGAATTTATGGAACTGGGATAATGCGAATCACAAGACATCCACAAGCATTTGGTCAGATAATTTGGTGTTTTGCTCATACTTTATGGATTGGTACATCATTCACATTAGTAACTTCTATTGGCTTAGTTTTGCATCATCTTTTTGCAATCTGGCATGGCGATAAGAGATTAGCGAATAGATTTGGAGAAGAATTTGAAAACTTTAAAAAAAATACTTCTATAATCCCTTTCTTGGCGATACTAGAGGGGAGGCAAGAATTTAAGATTAAAGAATTTTTTAGGTTATCTCAAGTTGGCATATTAATTGCTATAAGTGTACTTTGGTGGTCTCATCAATATATAAATATTGCTGTTAAAACATTTAATTCATCATTTTTGTCTGAATTTTTCAATTGACAGTTTAAAATCAAAATATAATTTTTTTAAAAAATGCCACAAGCTTCAGAAATTGCCTGGTTAATTCCCGTTTTCCCACTTATTGGAGCAGTGCTTTCTGGCTTAGGACTAATAAGCATTAATAAGAAAATTAATAATTCAAGAGAAATTGTTTCCGTAGGTCTGATTTCTTTCGTTGGAATTTCTGCGGTAATTAGTTATAAAGCTTTAATTGAACAAGTTAATGGTTATCAATCAGTAGAAAAATTATTTGTATGGGCCAATGCAGGGGATTTCACAATTCCAATGGGATTTGTCCTTGATCCTTTGGGTAGTTTAATGCTTGCGTTAGTAACTACAATAACTTTGCTGGTAATGATTTACTCTCATGGTTACATGGCGCATGACAAAGGATATGTCAGATTTTTTACATATTTAGCATTATTTAGCAGTTCAATGATGGGATTAATAATTAGCCCGAATTTATTAGAAATTTATGTTTTTTGGGAATTAGTTGGCATGTGTTCTTATTTATTAGTTGGTTTTTGGTATGACAGGGATGGCGCTGCACATGCCTCACAAAAAGCATTTGTTGTTAATAGAGTGGGAGACTTCGGTTTATTACTAGGAATTCTTGGCCTATTTTGGGCAACAAATAGTTTTGATTTTAATGAAATAGCTACTGGAATTTCTCAAGCGATATCTGACCATTCGATACCCATTTGGGCTGCTTTATTACTTTGTTTTTTAGTTTTTCTAGGGCCAATGGCTAAATCCGCTCAGTTTCCTCTTCATGTGTGGTTACCTGACGCAATGGAAGGTCCTACACCAATTTCTGCACTTATCCATGCTGCAACAATGGTTGCAGCAGGAATTTTTCTTGTAGCAAGACTTCAACCTTTGTATTCAATATTCCCCTCTATTCAGTTCATTATTGCTTTAGTTGGCACCATTACTTGTTTTTTAGGAGCCTCTATAGCCTTGACTCAAATGGATTTAAAAAAAGGTCTAGCATATAGCACAGTTTCTCAGCTTGGGTATATGATGCTCGCAATGGGTTGTGGAGCACCAGTAGCAGGAATTTTTCATTTAGTAACTCATGCTTGCTTTAAAGCAATGCTATTTTTGGGATCTGGTTCCGTAATACATGCTATGGAAGAAGTAGTTGGTCATCAGCCTGTATTAGCTCAAGACATGAGATTAATGGGCGGTTTAAGAAAAAAAATGCCATATACAGCAACAACATTTTTAATAGGTTGTGTAGCAATTAGTGGAATTCCCCCATTGGCAGGTTTTTGGAGTAAAGACGAGATACTCGGAAATGCTTTTATATCATTTCCAGCTTTTTGGTTTGTAGGACTTCTAACAGCTGGCATGACTGCTTTTTATATGTTTAGGCTTTATTTCTTGACATTTGAAGGAGATTTCAGAGGGGAGAATATAGAATTGCAAAAAGAGCTTCTAATAGCCTCTAAAACAAACCTAGATGAAGAAAATGAAGAAGAGCAAGAGGAACATGAAGAACATGGCTCTATTCATGAGTCACCCTGGTCAATGACATTTCCCTTGGTATTTTTAGCTGTACCGTCTGTAATTATAGGTTTTATGGGACTTCCCTGGGATAGTAAAATTGCAAATTTACTAGATCCTGAAGAAGCAGAGACGGCTGCAAAAGCTTTTGAGTTAAAAGAATTTTTGCCTTTAGCACTGGCGTCAGTACTTATTGCATCAGCTGGAATCATTATTGCTTATCAAGCATATTTTGTGAAAAAAATCAATTTATCAGTTTTATTTGCCGAAAAGTTTCCTAGCATCAACCGATTTTTATCAAATAAATGGTATCTAGATGATATTAATGAAAAACTTTTTGTTAAGGGTAGTAGAAAACTTGCTAAAGAAGTTTTAGAGGTTGATTCTAAGGTTGTTGATGGCGTAGTAAATCTTACTGGACTTGTAACTTTAGGTAGTGGAGAAGGTTTAAAATATTTTGAGACTGGTAGAGCTCAATTTTATGCGCTTATTGTTTTTGGAGGTGTAATTTTACTAGTTGCTATATTTGGTTTTCAATCTCCTCAAGTATCTTAATTACAATTGTGTGTCTTCACTGTCCATTGGGGTGAAAAAATACAGAAAATTTCTAGACTTTATTTAAGATAAATTTCTTCTTAAATTGAGTACTTATTTTTATACGCATTTTGCGACACAAATGTTGGGAACTTTGGGAGCTGGATTGTCTAATTTTCCTTGGTTATCTGCTTCAATTTTATTCCCAATTGGTAGTGCATTTGTGATACCTTTTTTCCCGGATAAAGGGGATGGCAAAGAGGTGAGATGGTTTGCATTGTCTATTGCATTAATAACTTTTTTAATAACTGTAGGTTCATATATAAATGGCTTTGATATTAGTAATGAAAATGTTCAACTTAAAGAAAATATTAGTTGGCTCCCCGATTTAGGTCTTACTTGGTCTGTTGGCGCTGATGGCATGTCTATGCCTTTAATATTATTGACTAGTTTTATAACTGCTTTAGCAGTTCTTGCTGCATGGCCAGTCAAGTTCAAACCGAAGTTATTTTTCTTTTTGATATTGGTTATGGATGGTGGGCAAATCGCTGTGTTTGCTGTGCAAGATATGCTTTTATTCTTTCTAACTTGGGAACTTGAGTTAATTCCGGTTTATTTATTACTGGCTATTTGGGGTGGCAAAAATCGACAATATGCAGCAACAAAATTCATTATTTATACAGCTGGCAGTTCTATCTTCATTCTTCTTGCAGCTTTAGCCATGGGTTTCTATGGTACAGAAATTCCTAATTTTGAGTTTTCTCACTTGGCAGCTCAAGATTTTAGTCAAAGATTCCAAATATTATGTTATGTAGGACTTTTAATTGCATTTGGTGTGAAACTACCAATAGTACCTCTTCATACTTGGCTACCAGATGCTCATGGAGAGGCTACAGCTCCTGTTCATATGCTTTTAGCAGGAATTTTATTAAAGATGGGAGGATATGCTCTTTTAAGATTTAATGCGCAATTATTACCCGTTGCTCATGCTCAATTTGCCCCATTATTAATAGTTCTAGGGGTTGTCAATATAATTTATGCTGCATTAACTTCTTTTGCTCAAAGAAACCTTAAAAGAAAAATTGCATACAGTTCGATAAGTCATATGGGTTTCGTTCTCATTGGCATAGGGAGTTTTAGTAGTCTTGGAACAAGCGGAGCTATGCTGCAAATGGTCAGTCATGGATTAATTGGAGCAAGTTTATTTTTTCTTGTTGGGGCCACCTATGATAGAACAAAGACTCTTAAACTTGATGAAATGAGTGGTGTAGGACAAAAAATGAGAATAATGTTTGCCCTTTGGACTGCATGCTCCCTGGCTTCCCTCGCTTTACCTGGTATGAGTGGATTTGTTTCCGAATTGATGGTATTTACAGGATTTGTTACTGATGAAGTGTATACACTTCCTTTTAGGGTAGTGATGGCCTCTTTAGCTGCTATCGGTGTGATACTTACTCCTATTTATCTACTTTCTATGTTACGAGAGATTTTCTTTGGTAAAGAAAATCCTAAATTAATCGAAGAACGAAAACTTATAGATGCAGAGCCAAGGGAAGTTTATATTATCGCTTGTTTACTATTGCCGATTATCGGAATAGGTTTGTACCCAAGATTAGTAACTGAAAGTTATATTGCATCTATAAATAATTTGGTTGATCGGGATTTAACTGCAGTTAATGGTGCAGTAAAAACAAATATTTTTTCAGGAACTAAAACAAACGATATTCTAAAAGCTCCAACAATATAATTTTTTAAATTAATGCAATATTGTTTGGCATTAAACTAATTAAAAGATATCTTGTGAGTAGATTTTATCTATTTCAAAATATCTTATTTCAATCCTATTGATAGGCAACAATTAGGCCCTAGATTGTTGATTAAGTTTCTCCAAGATGCTGCAGGCAAAGGTGAGCTTGATCCATGGGATATTGATGTAATAAGTGTAATTGATAGTTTTTTAGAGCAATACTCCCATACTTTTAATCAATCTTCAAATAATCAAATCTCATATCATAAGGATTTAGCTGAGACCAGCGAAGCATTTTTTGCGGCCTCCGTACTAGTTAATCTTAAGGCTCAGGTTTTGGAATCTGATGTTTTTAAAGAAAATTCTTCTGATTTTGAAGATGAATTTGACTTGGATGATCAAGATTGGATTGATAAAGAGTTTGATATTCCAAAATTTCCTGAAAAATATCTTAGGAGAAGATCAATTGCACAACCAATTCTCAAGCGTACAACAACATTAGGAGAACTTGTAAGTCAGTTAGAGTCTATAGCAGAAGTTATAGAAACCCAAGATCTTCTTCTCATGAAGAGAAAAAGAAATAAAAAATATTCTGATAAAGCTTTAATTTCTCAAGTAAAATCTCTAGCACATCGCGAGAAACTCCCAGAAACCACTAAAGCATTAGGGAAATTTATTGATGGATGGGAAAAAGCATTACAATGGACAGATTTTGAATATTTAGTAAAGAAATGGCAAACAGTAGTAAAAAATGATTTAGATAAAGATCGTTTGGGAGTTTTTTGGGCTTTGTTATTTTTATCATCTGAAAACAAAATTGAAATTAAACAAATTAATTCCTTATATGGTCCAATTCAAATTAAAAGAATAATACCTGATGGTGGCTTAGCTCAATTGCCTATAGAAAATCTTGAAGTGAGTAATGCCTCTTCATCGGCTGCTTAGATGCTTCATAAGCAATAACGTATAATTTAAAAAATGGTTTTGTATTTATGAAGGCAATGATACTTGCGGCTGGTAAAGGCACACGTGTTCAGCCTATTACGCATGTTATACCGAAACCGATGATTCCGATTTTGCAAAAACCTGTTATGGAATTTCTCTTGGAACTTTTAAGAGAACATAACTTTAAGGAAATAATGGTAAATGTTTCACATTTGGCTGAAGAAATTGAAAATTATTTTAGAGATGGGCAAAGATTTGGAGTAGAAATTGCTTATAGTTTTGAGGGAAGAATTGAAGATGGAGAATTAATAGGTGATGCTTTGGGGTCAGCAGGAGGATTAAAAAAAATTCAGGATTTTCAAAGTTTTTTTGATGAAACTTTTGTTGTTTTATGTGGTGATGCTTTAGTTGATTTAGATTTAACTCAAGCTGTTAAAAAACATAAGCAGAAAGGAGCTATTGCCAGCTTGATAACAAAAAAAGTAACTAAAGATCAAGTATCAAGTTATGGTGTAGTAGTTTCTGATGAAAATGGAAGAATAAAGGCTTTTCAGGAAAAGCCAACAGTTGATCAAGCTTTAAGTGACTCTATAAATACAGGAATTTATCTTTTCGAACCTGAAATTTTTAATTACATACCTTCAGCAGAGAAATTTGATATTGGAGCTGATCTTTTCCCTAAACTTGTTGAAATGGATTTACCATTTTTTGCATTACCAATGGATTTTGAATGGGTAGATATTGGAAAAGTGCCTGATTATTGGAGTGCTATTAGAAATGTATTACAAGGAAAGGTAAGACAAGTGCAAATACCAGGTAAGGAAATAAAACCAGGAGTTTTTACTGGTTTGAATGTAGCGGCTAACTGGGAAAAGATTAATATTACCGGACCTGTTTATATAGGAGGAATGACTAGGATCGAGGATGGAGCAACTATTATTGGCCCCTCAATGATTGGACCAAGTTGTTGCATTTGCGAGGGAGCAACTATAGATAACTCAATTATTTTTGATTATTCTAAAATTGGTAAAGGAGTAAGACTTATGGATAAGTTAGTTTTTGGTAAATATTGTGTTGGGAAAAACGGAGATCATTTTGATTTGCAAGATGCATCTTTAGATTGGTTAATTGCAGATTCAAGAAGATCTGACTTGACTGAGCCATCACCACAGCAGAAAGCTATGGCAGAATTATTAGGTACTGATTTGATTAATATTCCAGACTAAGATCAGCTTTTTCAATAATATCAGGAATTAAATGCTCTGCTTTTACCGCCATTAGATGAACACCATCTGCGATATTAATAAAATCATGAGCTTGTTCAGCTGCAATTTTAATACCTTCTTGTAAAGGGTCTTTAGCATCTTTAAGATGATTTAAGATACTTTCAGGGATGTTTGCTCCTGGAACGTATTTGTTTATAAAGAGAGCGTTTTTGTAAGACTTTAATAGGAAAACACCGGCAATTACAGGCATTTCAAGAGGATTGCTTATTTTTTCACAAAAATCTATCAAATTTTCTTTTTCCATAATCATTTGAGTTTGTATAAATCTAGCTCCAGCCTCTTTTTTCTTTCTCATTCTATTTTCTAAACTTCTTTTATTTCTGCAACTAGGATCAGCTGCAGTACCTGCAAAAATAGATGTCTTTTTATCGGAAAGTTCTCCGAGAGTAGGATCAATTCCTTGATTGAAAGCCTGAATTTGTTGAAGCAATCTAACTGACTCAAACTCATGTACGGCTTTAGCGTCATGCTGATCCCCAGATTTTACTGAATCACCGGTAATGCACAAGATGTTCCTAATTCCTAAAGCATTTGCTCCCAGAATGTCTGATTGTAAAGCAATTTTATTACGATCCCTGCAAGAAATTTGCATTACTGGTTCTATCCCATTTTCCAGTAATAGTTTGGACATTGCCATGCTGCACATTCTCATTACAGCTCTGCTTCCATCGGTAATGTTAACAGCATGTACCTTATCTTTCAAAAGTTGTGCTATCTTAAGAGATCTTATGGGGCTTCCACCTCTTGGCGGCATTAACTCTGCCGTTATTACCTTAGATCTTTTTTCTAAAGTCTGCTGAAGTTTTGATTTCAATTGCTTTTGTTTCCTAGTTGGTTAACAAGTGTACTGAGATTGCTAAACTTAATTAATATAAAAAAGGAACTGTTTAAATGCAAATGGTTGAAGAAGAAGTAAACAACATTGATATGATGGGTCTCTCAGCAAGAGAGATGGAAATCATTGATCTCGTAGCTGATGGGCTTACAAATCAAGAAATTGCGGTAAAACTAACTATTAGTAAAAGAACTGTCGACAATCATGTAAGTAATATGTTTACAAAAACTGGATCTAAAAATAGAGTAGCACTTTTGAATTGGGCAATGGACAACGGCAAGATTTGTAGAGATGGATTTAATTGTTGTACACTCCCAGATTCTGATCAAGATTAGTATTACCATCTATTTTTTTTGTATCATTAACCAAATCCATTAGACAATAATTTGTAGAGCCTAATTCGAAGAGTTCAGCATATGCAATACATGCATCCTTGTCTGAATCAACAAATCTCAATATTCCTTCTTTGTCGTAAAGACCATACATCTGATGTGAGTAAAAAATAACTTTTCTTAAATATAAAGAAAATATAAAGTATCAGAGGCTCCTTTGACTACTTTCTTTTGAAAGTTGTTAAGTAGTCTTCTTTCCACTCCGAAAAAGGATTATTAGCGAGATTGAAATTGGAGTAATGAGTTAGTCCAGTTATTTCTTTTGAAATGAAAGATGGAAGAAATAAATCTTCTTCTTCGTTGGAAAGTTCAATTTCTGCAATTTTAAGAGGATAATTATTTTCTTTAAAGCAATCTATAATCCAAGATTTTTTTTCAATTTCTAAAAAGAATCTATCTTTTTTAATTGTATTTGAAAGATTTGAAAGGATTGTTTTAGCGTCGCTTCGTGGAATGGAGTATTCAAATTCAAAGTTGGTAAAGCCCTTGATATGTTTTTTAAGTGTAATTTTAGAGTTTTTGCCTATAAGCCTTACCCTAATAATCCAACCATCTAAACTTTTGGATAAATATCCTTGTTCAATATAAACTTTTTTATTTATGAATTTTTTCCAATTATCATTTTTTACAAGAAATCTTCTTTCTATCTCAAAGGCCATTTAATTTTTGAAATTTTTTGGAGACAAATCACCTTTCCAATCTAGTTTTTTTATTAAGGTATTATAGTAACTTGTGCTTTTTTTAAACTTTATTATTTTGCAGGGTGATTTCCCTTTCTTGATCTCACAATAATAATTTTCCTTA
This sequence comes from Prochlorococcus sp. AH-736-N03, assembly GCA_028140765.1. Lineage (GTDB taxonomy): Bacteria > Cyanobacteriota > Cyanobacteriia > PCC-6307 > Cyanobiaceae > Prochlorococcus_A. The sequence continues at coordinate 18,717 of JAOIOX010000007.1, forward strand.
ATGGTCATACATTTTGAACCATCAGTCCATAATTTAATTTCCCCTTTACTTTTTTTTACTGGCTTAATGATTACCTTACTTGTATTAGGTATGACGATTGGTCTACTAGCCAAACTCATTGGGCATATAGGGTTAATAATCATTCCATCTATACTAGGATGTACTATTGGACCTCCTGCAGCCATTGAGTAGGCTGTTGAACCCGTGGTTGTAGATACAATCAATCCATCACCTTTATATTCATTTACCTTCTCATTATCTATTTCAATTTGTATTTGGTTTGTGGGAGAAATATCTTCTTCAACGGATTTAAAATAAAAATCATTTAAGGCGTTATAGCTTTTTATGATTTTTTTCTCAGAACTTGTCCCCTCAATACAAACATTACAATTTAATCTATTACGCAAGTCAATTAAATATTCTTCGTTTTCAAGAATTTCAATAAAAGATTTGTCAAATAAAAATTCTTTCTCTTGAGTAAGAAACCCCAAATTACCTCCAATATTAATACTCAATAAAGGAATATCATAATCAGCTAATGCATTTGCACATTTCAGGAAGGTTCCATCTCCACCAAGAACTATGCCAATATTTGGTTGTGATTCTGAATTAGAAAAATATTTTTCAATTTCATCTTTATGAAAATTACTTTCAATCCTATTTGATTTAATATTTTTGGCTTTAAGAACTTCTTCACAGAATTTTGAAGCCTCTTGAGCTATGGAACTATCTGAACGATATACAATAAGCACTAATGAAAGTTTCATTTAATGCTTTTACCATTTTAATAAATTAAAACTTTCCATATCGACAGTCACCCTATTCCTATAAAGAGATAACAATATAGCTAATCCAACGGCTGCTTCTGCGGCAGCAACAGTAATCACAAAAATTGTAAAAACTTGTCCTTGAATTAAATTATTATCAATATAGGAAGAAAACGCCATCAAGTTTATATTCACCGCATTGAGCATTAATTCAATGCTCATAAGAACTCTGACTGCATTTCTGCTATTTAATAATCCCCAAATACCAATGCAAAATAGTGCTGAAGAAACTATTAAAAAAGCTTGAAGAGGAATTGATTCTAAATTCATAATAAGAAATACAAAAGGTTAATTTTTATTTGTAAGTAATGGTTCTGATGATTTTTCAATTAACTCTTGATCAACAGGTAGTCCTGTCGAAATATCTTTGCTCATTACATCTCTTCTAGCTAAAACAATAGCCCCAATCATTGCCATTAAAAGTAAGACTGAAGCTACTTCAAATGGGAGTAAATAATCACTAAAAAGATGTTCACCAATCCTAATAGTTGATTCTTCTCCAATAGAGTTTTGAGGACTTGATAAGCTCCATACATTGGTCAAGTCAACTCTTATTAAGAGGCTTAGAAGGGTTAAACATATCGATGTTGATATAACTCTTCTCGATTTAATATCACTAATAGGCTTTAAATCTTCTTTTTTATTGACTAGCATTATTGCAAAAATTATTAATACATTCACTGCACCCACATAAACTAAAACTTGAGCTGCAGCAACAAAACTTGCATTTAATAGAAGATATAGTCCTGCAACACTCATGAAAACTCCACCAAGCAGAAATGCTGAATAAACAATACTTTCGAGCAACACAACACCAAGTGCTCCAATAATGACAACTAAAGATAAAACTGTAAAACAAATAAATTGTGTTGTTATGGCAATGGACATAAATTAATGTGAATTAATTGTTTGAATTAGAAACTTTATCTTTATTTTCATTGGATTCAGGCCTCATCCAATCATAAACTTCTTCCGGTAATTTACCAACTCTTGCATCTGAAGCTGGGATTTCATGAGGGTCCATGACACCTTTAGGAAGATAGGCAAGTTCTCTTAGAGGTTTAACTGAAGGATCTGTTGTAACATTTGTGGGTAGTCTGCCAAGTGCGACATTATCGAAATTTAAATTGTGTCTGTCAAAAGTAGCTAATTCATATTCTTCGGTCATTGACAGACAATTAGTTGGGCAATATTCAACACAATTTCCGCAAAAAATACAAACTCCAAAATCTATTGAATAATTTCTAAGTTCCTTTTTTTTGGTTTCTTTATTCATTACCCAATCAACTACTGGGAGATTTATAGGACATACTCTCACACAAACTTCACAAGCAATGCATTTATCAAATTCATAATGTATCCTTCCTCTATATCTTTCAGAAGGTATTAATTTTTCATATGGATATTGAACAGTAACTGGTCTTCTTCGAAGATGATCAAAAGTTACCGATATACCATTGTATAAATATTTGCCTGCATTAAATGCTTCTTTGATATAGCTATTTATTTGTTGAAGGAAATTGTTCATTTCGAAAAATTCACTTAGTTATTTTATTTTAGTGGAATAATTTTGAATTTAAGTATTTTTACTTAAATTTAACCACCAAAGAATTGCGGAAAAGCAAGTTTTAATCCTGCTGTTATCAAAAGATTAGCAAGAGAAATTGGCAGAAGAAACTTCCATCCTAGATCTAAGAGTTGATCAATTCTTACTCTAGGAGTTGTCCAACGTAATAATATTGCAATAAAAACTAAAAGATATGCTTTCAGTACGGTCATTACAATTCCTATTGATGCAGTGAAAACCTGAATAAAAGGTGCATTAATAGGTAAATTAAGAAACTTAGCTATTAATTCAACTGGAATAGGAAAACCCCATCCTCCCAAATAAAGTATTGAAACTAATAGAGCGGAAAGAATTAAATTAATGTAACTACCCAGGTAGAACAATGCAAATTTCATCCCTGCATATTCAGTTTGATATCCCGCAACTAATTCTTCTTCAGCTTCAGGTAAGTCAAATGGTAGTCTTTCACATTCTGCAAGAGCACAAATCCAGAAGACTATAAAACCAACTGGTTGTCTCCAAATATTCCAACTTAGGATTCCAGCACCACTTTGTTGGTTAACAATATCAATAGTACTTAGAGAATTTGTCATTAGTACGATAGCCAGTACAGATAGAGCTAAAGGAATTTCATAACTTATTGATTGAGCTGCTGCTCTTAATCCCCCCAACAATGAATATTTATTATTTGATGCATAACCACTCATAAGAAGTCCAATTGGCTGAATACTGCTTAAAGCGATCCATAGGAAAATTCCAATACCAACGTTACTTATCAAAAGGTTTTGTCCAAAAGGAACGATTAGCCAGGAGAGAATCACTGGAACAAGAACTAATATAGGCCCTGCGGTGAAGAGAATTCCATCCGCTTTAGCAGGAATAATATCCTCTTTGACAAGTAACTTCAGACCATCTGCAATTGGTTGAAGGACGCCAAGTGCCCCTGCATATTCAGGACCTATTCTTTGTTGAGCAGCAGCAGATATTTTTCTTTCAAGCCAAACTGTTACCAAAACGCCAACAACTGCCGCTACTAAAACCAAAAGCATAGGTAGAGGGAGCCAAATTATATGAGCGATTTCGCTGGACAGCCCAAAACCTTGTAAGAATTCATTAAAACTATATTCGAGATCTAATCCGTATTCCAAAATTTTAATGTTATTTACTTAATAGATTAACTCTTCACAAACAATATGTGTGTTTTTTATGAAAAGGTGCAAATATTATTCTCTGTTTTCTAAGCTGATCCAATCTCTTGGTGCTGAACCTGTATAGATTTGCGATGGTCTGAAAATTCTATTTGCTCCAAGTTGCTCCCTCCAATGAGCTAACCAACCAGCCACTCTAGATATGGCAAAAATTGGAGTAAATAAATCACGAGGAATACCAAGTTTTCTATAAACAAGGCCAGAATAAAAATCCACGTTAGGGAATATACCCTTAGGTCCAAGTCTTGGTATTGCCTCTGCCTCAAGTGATTTAGCAACTTCATACATTTCATCTGCTCCAAATCTAATAAAAAGTTCTTCTGCAAGTTTTTGAAGAATTATTGCTCTGGGATCTTTGACTTTATATTCTCTGTGGCCAAAGCCCATTATTTTACTTTTATTTTTTATTGCATTATCTAAAAAAGACTCAGCATTTTCTGGGGTTTTAATCTCTTCTAACATCGCAATTACATCCTCGTTTGCTCCCCCATGCAATGGGCCAGCTAATGTTCCTACTGCAGAGGCGATGACAGCATATGGATCTGTAAGAGTACTTGCAGTCACTCTAGCGCTAAATGTACTAGCGTTTAAACTATGTTCGGCATGTAGAATTAAGCACCTATCAAAAACTTTTGCGGCTATAGGATCTTGTTCTTTTTCAGTCAACATGTAAAGAAAATTTGATGAGTAGGTTAGATCATCTCTAGGTTGAATTGGGTCTTGTCCTTTTCTAATAAGTTGGAACGCTGCAATCATTGTGGGTATTTTTGCTATTAGTCTTATGACTGCGTTGTAGATGTAATTAGGATCATCTATTGCTCTACGCGAATAGAAGAGCCCCAAAGAAGCTGCACTAGATTGAAGAGCATCCATAGGATGACCAGTTGCAGGGAAACATTTCATCATATCTCTAACTCTAAAACTTAACCTTCGATGCATCTGAACTTCTTGTTCGAAATCTCTTAGTTGAATAGCTGTGGGCAATTCACCCCAAATCAATAGGTAAGCGGTTTCTAAAAAACTGCTTTTTTGGGATAGTTCCTCAATGGAATAGCCTCTATACAATAATTTACCTTTGTTGCCGTCAATATCACATATGGATGAATTAGTAACTGGGACACCCTCTAATCCTGGTTTTAAAATTAGTTTGTTACTATCCAATTGCTTAATTCAATATCAAATACTTATAGATTAAAGATAGTCAAATAATTTTTAATTAACCACAAGTTATTAACCTCACGAAAATTTGTATTTATTTTTTTTGAAGCTTTTTTGAATGAGTTTTTTAAAGTATCTTTAAAGTTTTTTCTGTATAAAGAATTGGATTTTTTTCAGGAATAGATTGTCTTATGATTTCTAAAGATTCTCCATTTGATATTTTTAAAATATTTCTAATTAGAAAATTAAGATCTTGTAAATCAGAAAAATTTTCAATTTTGTTTGAATTTTCATCATTGATATAAACTGTTGCATTTAGAAAAGCGGATTCATCTTTATTACTTTTTAGGTTAAAAAATTTTTTTGAGATTGTTTCTAGTTTTTCATCATCAATTAAATAATTACTTATAATTTGTAAACCTTCTGATTCTATTGAATAGATATTTTCATAAGTTAATTGTTTTATTACATTGTCTTTTTCTTCAAGAATATCTTTTGAATATATCGAGTAAATATCTTTATTATTTTTCAAAGTATATTTGTTAAAATCTTTTAGTTTTTTAAAAGCACTTAAATTAAATTCGTCTTCAGTACTTTTTTCAAATGTAATAAGCCAATCTTTTTTTGAATTGAGAATTAATATGTCTTGATTTACATTTTTATTAAACTCTTCAAAAAAACTTAGTTCAAAATCATTTATTAAAGGTTTTAGGTATTTGTCAAAATTTTTTATATTACTAAAAATTGAAACTTCAGAATTTTCTGCATTCCTATTTTCTTTATTTATTAGCTTATCGTAAGTAAGAATATCAATATTTTTTTTATTATTTAGTAAAAATGATTTTAAAATTAAATTATTATTTTTTAAGTCAAATGTTGTAGCTATAATATCTTCATTATTCTCAGTAAAAATTTCTTTATTAAAGAATTTACTTTCCCAAATTTTATTTGTAAATAATATATTTTTTTCGTTTTTTAGTCCAAAAAGTTCTCCCTCATGTTGAAATTTTTTTTCTTTAAAATCATTACTAGAGTTAATACTATTTTTGATCAATTTTTTATCAGATGAAGCAATTATATAATTATCGTCGGTTCGGTATATATATTTAAGGAAATTTATTTTGTTTTCTCTATTAATTGAAATTATCTCATCAATCTGATCAATTTTATTAGGCAAATTTAATAAATCGTCTATTGTTTTTTCTGGCTTAATTTTAAAAACAATCAAAATATCATCTTTAAGCTTTTTATTATTTTCAAAAGTAGAGATTATAAGTTCATTATTATAAATATCTTCTAATTTATTGTTGCCTAGATCTATTCCTAAGTAATCTAATATAGAGTCTTTTATTAAAACAAAGTTATCTTTATTTGTTGGATTTTTATCCTTTTCATTATTATTAAAAATATTAAAACTATCTGAATTTGATATAAATAATAATTTTTTGTTTTCAGGTATATATTTTAAGATATTTAATTGCTCAATATTTGTACTTTGCTCCTTATTCTTATTAGGAGATACTTTTTTAAAACCAAAAAAAAGTAATAAAGATAATAATATTATTATTGCTACTACTCTAAGTTTCATTATCAATGTTTATTTTTATTTTTAACAATAAACTTACTGCTGCAACTTAATTTATTAAATTGTAAATAACACATAATTTATCCTATAAATTGGGAAGTTATCCAAAATCTATAAATGCTTCTAGTCTCAATGATTGGTTTAATTCTGAGAAGGAAGACCCAGTCTTGATTGATGTAAGAGAGCAGTCAGAGCTTGAATTAGCTCGTTTCTCAAAAGAATTTTTACATATACCAATTAGTAAAGTCACCTGTGAATATGTTGAAGAAATATTTGCTGATTTTTTAGACAGAGAAATTGTTGTTAGCTGTCATGCAGGAATAAGAAGTTATAACTTTTGTCAGTGGTGCTTAGATAATAATATTGTTAGTGAAATATGGAATTTGGAGGAGGGTATTGATGGATGGAGTAGATATATTGACCCTTCAATACCAAGGTATTAATTAAATATCTAATGAAGATGCAACAGTATTAACATCTTTGTCGCCTCTTCCAGAGCAATTAATAACTATATGAGTATCTTTTTCAAGAGTAGGGCATAATTTATCTAACCAAGCAAAGGCATGGGAAGTTTCAAGTGCAGGTATAATTCCTTCTAGTTCACTAACAAGTTTTAAAGCGTCTAAAGCTTCTTGATCTGTGACTGATCCATATTCTGCTCTACCTATTTCTTTTAAATGGCTATGTTCAGGTCCTACTCCAGGGTAATCTAAACCTGCACTTATTGAGTGAGCTTCTTGTACTTGACCATTATCATCTTGCAAGAGAAGACTCATTGATCCATGCAAAATTCCAACTGACCCTTTAGTGATAGTGGCAGCATGTTTGTCTGTATCAACTCCGCTTCCTGCAGCTTCAACTCCAATAAGACGCACAGAAGTTTCTTTAACAAAAGGATGGAAAAGCCCCATTGCATTTGATCCCCCACCTACACAAGCAAGCAAAATATCGGGGAAAGATCCAAATGATTCTAAACATTGTTTTTTTGTTTCTTCACCTATAACTGCATGAAAATCTCGCACAATCTTTGGGAAAGGGTGTGGGCCGGCAACAGATCCTAAAATGTAGTGTGTGGTTTCGACATTAGAAACCCAATCTCTAATGGCTTCACTCGTGGCATCCTTAAGTGTTGCAGTTCCAGAATTTACAACTTTAACTTCAGCTCCTAGAAGTTTCATTCTGAAAACGTTAAGGGATTGCCTTTTTATATCTTCAGCACCCATGTAGATAATACATTTCAAGCCAAATCTCGCACAAACAGTAGCAGTAGCAACTCCGTGCTGACCTGCTCCAGTTTCTGCAATTATTCTTTTTTTGCCCATCCTTATTGCAAGTAAAGCTTGTCCGAGGGCATTATTAATTTTGTGAGCCCCAGTATGATTTAAATCTTCTCTTTTAAGCCATATTCTAGGAGTTGCTTGTTTAGTTTTGTAATGTTCAGTAAGTCTTTTGGCTTCATAAAGTGGTGTTTCTCTTCCTACATAAGTCTTAAGGAGATGATTTAATTCTTCTACAAAAAGTTTATCTTTCCATGCATTAGATGCAGCTGTTTCAAGCTCAAAAAGAGCAGGCATTAGCGTTTCAGGAACATATTGACCACCATATTTTCCAAATCTTCCCTCTTTGGAGGGTTGATTTAAATCCTCATTTTTATAGTTCTGATCTTTGCGAGAAAATGTACTTACCACTTTTTCTATAGAATAAGTATTAACTAACTATAGATTATATTGAAAATAATGGGAAAAAAGAATTGGATCGAATTTGATAATCAAGAAAAAAAATCTGAAGAAATAGCTAAGGTAAATACTTTTGATAAAAGATCAAAAATAAATATTTCAAAACAAAAAAAAGGTAAAAAGGGTAAGACTATTACTTTAATTAGAGGGTTAGGGACTGAGGATGAAATCTTATTAAAAGAATTACTAAAAAAAATTAAAGTTTTTTGTGGTACTGGGGGAACATTAATTGATAGTAATATCCAGTTACAGGGTGATATGGTATCGAAATCAATTGAGTTTCTTCGTAAAGAGGGATTTCATAATTTATGAAGCAAGGGTTAGGATAGGTTTTTAATTTTGATGTTGCAAAAAATGAAAGAACAAGAACAAACAAAGTCAACCAATATAAAGTGGCACAACTTAACTATTGATAGAGAAAAGTTAGAGAAAATGAGAGGTCATAAAGGTATGGTTATCTGGTTTACCGGTTTATCTGGTTCTGGTAAAAGTACTTTGGCCAACGCTTTAAATGAATTTTTACACTTAGATGGTTTTTCGACTTATGTGTTGGATGGAGATAATATAAGACACGGTTTATGTAAAGATCTTGGTTTTTCGGATGAAGATAGAGAAGAAAATATAAGAAGAATTGGTGAAGTTGCGAATTTATTTATGAATGCTGGGATCATAACTATTACAGCATTTGTTTCGCCATTTATTAGCGATAGAGATAAGGTGAGAAAAATTATTGGATCTAAGGATTTTATTGAAGTTTATTGTGCTGCAGATATCACAGTTTGCGAAAATAGGGATACTAAAGGTCTTTATAAGAAAGCTCGTTTGGGTGAAATTAAGGAATTTACAGGGATTTCTAGTCCATATGAAGCTCCTCATAATCCTGAAATTGTTGTTGATACAGGTTCGTTAGATTTAAAAGATTCCGTTGAAAAAGTTATTAACTACCTCAAAAAAGAAAACTTTCTTAACAAGGCCTAATAGAAAAATATTAGTTCATTTATTTTGAAGATAATTGTCAGGTCCAATAGTTGATAACTTATTATTTTTATTTCTTACCTGTGTATGTAAATTTTCTCGGAATTCTTTTAAATTTTTCTTTATGGATTCATCAAATAAACTTATTATCTCTATTGCCAATAATCCAGCGTTCTGTCCTCCATTAATTGCAACTGTTGCAACTGGAATTCCAGAGGGCATTTGAACGATTGATAAAAGAGAGTCAATTCCCTTCAGTGTCTTACTCTCTACTGGTACTCCAATTACAGGAATGCAAGTTATGGATGCCAGCATTCCTGGAAGATGAGCAGCACCCCCAGCACCGGCAATTATTACTTTTATGTTTTCTGATTCTGCATTTTTTGCATATTCCATCATTTCAATAGGTGTTCGATGAGCAGAAAGTATACAAACTTCAGTTTTAATTCTAAATTCTCTTAAAATATCAATGGCTGGTTTCAATGTATTTAAATCTGAATCACTACCCATTACGACAGCAATTTTATAAATTTCTTTAGAATTTAATTCTGACAAAATAACAAATCAATTCTTTCCTATAATGGCGCGCAATTAATTTGGCGCCAGTTAGTTAGTATGAAAAGAATAAATTTTCATAGAATATTATGACGTCAAATAAGATTATCGAAAAAAGTGAAGTCAGGGAGTATTTTAATGGTACTGGCTTTGAGAGATGGAATAAAATTTACAGCAAATCTGATGAAATTAATACAGTTCAGAAAAATATTAGAAAAGGACATCAAAAAACTGTAGATGATGTAGTCTCATACATTAAAAATTATCCTGAACTAACAAAAAAAAGTTATTGTGATGCAGGCTGTGGTGTAGGAAGTCTTTCCATACCTTTACTAAGACTCGGTATAAAAGAACTACAGATGAGCGATATTTCTTCTGAAATGATTAAAGAAACAAAAAAACGCATTGATGAATTAGGCTTGAATCAAGGTAAAGTAAAATATGAAGTCTGTGATCTGGAAAAATTAAAAGGTTTATTTGATGTTGTAGTTTGTTTGGATGTATTTATTCATTATCCTCAACCGGTCGCAGAAGAAATGGTCCAACATCTATGCGATTTAAGCAAAGAGAAACTAATCGTTAGCTTTGCTCCTTATACCCCAGTTCTTGCTGTTCTAAAAAATATTGGAAAATTATTTCCTGGGCCAAGTAAAACTACAAGAGCATATACATTGAAAGAAAAGGGTATTATTAATGCTGCCAAAGAAAGAGGATTTAAAGTTGTTAAAAAGAAATTAAATCAAGCTCCTTTTTATTTTTCAAAACTAATTGAATTCGAAAAAATTAAATAATTTATTTTACTAAATGATTTTCAAGTGCATAACGAACTAATTCTGTTCGACTTGATGTACCTGTTTTGATAAAAAGTCTACTCACATATTTCTCAACATTTCTAATAGATGTTTCAAGCTGCCTTGCAATTTCTTTGTTCATCAGCCCCTCTGCTACTAGTTGAAGCACACTTGCTTCTCTAGGAGTGAAACTAGGAAGATTTATTTTATTTTCTGGATTAGTCTGGTTTTGGTCTGTGAGCATAGATTTTATTTCAGTAATTTGTTTTGCCATTTTGCTTACGTCAATATCTGCGAATCGTGCCGCTTCTTTTAATAATCGTTCTTGTCTGTTGATTACATTTTTGACTCTTGCAGCTAATTCATCGGGATCGAAAGGTTTGGAAATATAATCATCAACACCTGCAAGATAACCTTCTGTTCTGTCTAGGGTCATTCCTTTTGCAGTTAGAAAAATTACTGGAGTTCCTCCTAATTTTTCATCCTCTCTAATTTTTTCTAATAAAGCATAACCGTTGGCTCGAGGCATCATAACATCGCTAATTATCAAATCGGGGAAGACTGTTTGAGCTTTTTCCCATCCATCCTCTCCATCAACTGCAATAAATATTTCAAAGCCTTCATCTTCTAAAAATGTTTTAACAGCTGTTCTTAAACCAGGCTCATCATCAACTAATAAAATTCTCGATTTTCTTACCGGTTCATTATTTATTTGATTAATTTCATTCATTTTTTTAATTCTTTAATTTGATTTTCTAGTAATAAACAGAATTTTATATACTAAACATAATGCTATCAACTCCCATCCTACTAGACTATCAATCTTCGACTCCTTGCTCTAAAGATGTCGTTGATTCTATGAAACCTTTTTGGAGTGAGATATTTTCTAACCCTGCAAATAAATCTAATTTGGCGGGGATTAACGCAAGCGCTATATTGGAATCCTCAAGAGAAAAAATAGAACAAAGTTTATTTCTTAAGAATAAAAAAGTTATTTTTACAAGTGGGGCAACTGAATCTAATAACTTAGCCTTATTAGGTTTTGCTAGAAATTTCTATAAAAAAACAGGAAATTATGGACATATTATTACCTTAAAAACGGAGCATAAAGCTGTTTTGGAGCCCTTAAACCAACTAAAAAAAGAGGGATTTATGGTTACAGAAATTAATCCTGAGAAAGATGGCTTAATTTCAGAAGAACAATTCAAAAAAAAAATAAGAGAAGATACATTTCTGGTTAGTGTCATGTTGGCAAATAACGAAATAGGAGTTATTCAGCCCATAGAAAATATTTCAAAAATATGTAAATCGAGAGGAATTACATTTCACTCTGATTTTGCACAATGTTTAGGTTATATGGCTTTAGACAATCTTTTATCAGATGTAAACATGATAACGATGAGTTCTCACAAAATATACGGCCCTAAAGGGATAGGACTTCTTTTGATTGACGAAGAAATTAATCTTGAGCCTTTAATTGTTGGAGGAGGTCAGGAATATGGCCTTAGGTCTGGCACATTACCTCTTCCTTTAGTAGTTGGCTTTGCGAAAGCAATAGAGATAGCAGTTCTTAATCAAAAAAATAATTCTGAGAAATTACTTTTTTATAGAAATAACCTTTTAGAGGGGTTGTTAAAAAATAATTCTGGTTTATTAATTAATGGCTCCATAGAAAAAAGATTACCTCACAATTTAAATTTGACTGTATTGGATTTAAACGGAGCAAAGTTTCATAAACTTTTAAAATCTAAAATAATTTGTTCTACTGGATCTGCATGTAGTAGTGGTGAACCATCTCATGTTTTACTAGCCTTAGGTAGATCTCTTAAAGAAGCAGAATCTTCAATAAGGTTAAGTATTGGATTAAGTACTAATTCAAAAGATATAAAACAAGCAATTCATATTCTTACAAATACAATCAGATCATTACGATAGAAATTATTGGCTTTTAATTTAATTGAGCAATTCTTAATTTTCCACTTCTAGCTCTTTTATTAAGTTCGACTTCTTCTTCGGAAGGTGTTATTGGCTTTTTTGTCAGGTTTTTTAGTCTTTCATCATTTTTAAAACAACTTTTAACTAACCTATCCTCAAGAGAATGAAAACTGATAACAGAAATAATCCCCCCTGGCAAAAGCCATTCAGGTACAACTTGCAAAAATTTTTCTAATACTTCAATTTCTTTATTAACAGCAATTCTTAGTGCTTGAAATGTTCTTGTCGCTGGATGTATTTTTTTATATCTTTGTTTTGGAGGGAAGCAGCCTGCAATAGAGTAAGCTAACTCTTTTGTCCCAGAATATTTTCCATTTTCTTTCAAATCCAATTTTATTTTCCTAGCAATCTTTCTTGATAATCTCTCATCTCCATATTTATAGATTAAGTTAGCTAGATCTTTTTCATTTAAAACCTCAATTAATTTTTCTGCATCAACATCAAGCAAAGGATTCATGCGCATATCAAGCGGACCATCTTTTTGGAAACTAAATCCTCTTTTTGGGTCATCAAGTTGGTTACTATTGACTCCAAGATCTGCAATCACAAAAGAAACTTTTTCTTTTGGTACAAAATCCGCAAAGTTTGAAGCCCTTATATCAATCCTACTTTTAAACTCATCAAGTTTTTTTAATGCTGATTTTCTTGCGAATGGATCTTGATCAAGTCCAATTATATTTAAATCCGAATATTTTCTCAATAAATGATAAGAGTGCCCGCCTCCGCCTAAAGTTGCGTCTATTCCCTTAAGTTGATTGTTATGTAGGAGTGGGTAATGCTCTAATGAGGCCATAATCTCATCTGTCATAACTGATTGATGATTGAAAAAAGATGAATCAGATAGGTCAGTTTGCATAACTTTCGACTAAGATTTGTTTAGAAGTTAAATTTCGAATGGCTCAGCTAGAGACTAGAACAGAACCAATGGTGGTCAATTTTGGCCCTCACCATCCTTCAATGCATGGGGTTTTAAGGTTAGTTGTAACTCTTGATGGTGAGAATGTCATTGATTGTGAGCCAGTAATTGGATATTTACATAGAGGAATGGAAAAAATAGCTGAAAATAGAACAAATGTAATGTATGTCCCTTATGTAAGCAGAATGGATTATGCAGCAGGAATGTTTTATGAAGCTATTGTAGTAAATGCTCCTGAAAGATTAGCTAATATTCCAGTTCCCAAAAGAGCTAGTTACATCAGAGTTCTTATGCTCGAACTTAATCGTATTGCTAATCATCTTTTATGGCTTGGTCCCTTTTTAGCAGACGTAGGAGCTCAAACTCCATTTTTCTATATTTTTAGAGAAAGAGAGATGATCTATGATCTTTGGGAAGCTGCTACTGGACAAAGGCTAATAAATAATAATTTCTTTAGGATAGGCGGTGTCGCATGTGATCTCCCATACGGATGGTTAGAAAAATGTATAGACTTTTGCGATTGGTTCGGTCCTAAGATAGATGAATACGAAAAATTAATTACAAATAATCCAATTTTTAGAAAAAGAATTGAAGGTCTAGGAACAATACAAAGAGAACAGGCAATTAATTGGTCTTTGTCTGGGCCAATGCTTAGAGCTTCTGGAGTTTCCTGGGATTTAAGGAAAGTCGATAGTTATGAATGTTATGACGATTTTGATTGGCAGATTGCTTCGGAAAAAGAAGGAGATTGTTATGCGAGGTATCGAGTAAGAGTTGAAGAGATGAGACAATCACTAAGCATCATTCGTCAAGCCTGCAAAATGATTCCAGGAGGTCCAACAGAAAATTTAGAAGCTCAAAGAATGGCGACTGAAGATAAGAAAAGTGAAATATTTGGTATCGACTATCAATATGTAGCTAAGAAGGTTGCTCCAACTTTTAAAATTCCTAACGGGGAATTATATACAAGATTAGAGTCCGGCAAAGGAGAAATAGGAGTATTTATTCAAGGAAATAATGACGTTACCCCATGGAGATTTAAAATCAGAGCAGCTGATTTAAATAATCTGCAAATATTGCCTCATATTCTTAAAGGTGCCAAAATCGCTGATATTATGGCAATCCTTGGTTCAATAGATGTCATTATGGGATCTGTTGATAGATAATTTCTTTAAATGAAACCATCTGACTGGTTAATATTGCAGAAGAAGGTAAGGTTTGGTGATTGTGATTCTGCAGGTGTAATTCATTTTCATAACTTATTAAAATGGTCGCATGAAGCTTGGGAAGAAAGTATTGAAATCTATGGGATCCCTTGTCATGATATTTTCCCAGATTTTTCTATACGTAAAAATCAAATTATTTTTCCAATAGTAAATTGTGAAGCAAACTTTCATGCGCCTATAAAAATTGGAGATTTATTAAAAGTAAAAATTGCCCCTCATAAAATTAATACTCATTTGTTCCAAGTAAATAGCTTTTTTATAAAAAATGGAAATAAAGTAGCCGAAGGGAAAATCATACACTGTTCTTTAGATGTTGATTCAAGAAAAAAAATAGAAATTCCCGATCAGCTAGAAAGATGGATAGAGGCTTCTAATGTGAGTACAAATTTAAAAGAATGCTGATTATTATTTTTTAAATTTATAGTTTATTTTTTCTGTAATGCTATTTTTGTTTTTAACAATCCACTGTTCAGGCTTTTCATGTTTAGGCCAAGTTTGAGAAAAATTTTTTAATAAATTTAAAGAAATTTCAATTTTTTTATCATTTGTAAGTTCTCTAAATTCAACTATTACTTTAATTTTATTTCCCCATAATTTGTTAGATACTTTCGAAATATTGAATTTATTAATTGGGATATTTTCTTTCATAATGAAATCATTTAATCTAGATTCAATTACTTCAGGAAAAACGACTTCTCCTCCTGAATTAAAGGCATTATCACTTCTTCCAACAAATTTTAAATAGTAAGAATTATTGATTTGCTCAATTTCACCTAAATCACTTGTTTGCCACCACCCATTTTTATTTTTGAAATTTTTAGTTTTTAAAGAATCTATTATTTCTATTCCAATTCTGGCTGATTTTATTTCGATTAATCCTTGTGCGTTAATTTTTATTTTTGTATCAGGTAGTATTTCTCCAACATTTTTAAAACCCATTAAGAATTCTTTTGGTTTTAAACTCGTAACCATTGCTGCTGTTTCAGTTGAGCCGTAACAAGGTGCTAATTTTATTTTTTCTTTTATACATTGTTCTGCAGTTTCGTCTGAAATTGAAGCTCCACCTACCCAAATTAGATCAAAAATTTTTAGCCAACTAATTCCATCTTTTTGAGCTAAAAGTCTTTGTAATTGGGTAGGTACTAATGACGTAATCAAGTGTTTTTTGTTTTTTTTAAATTTAATTGTGAAAAGTAAAAGCTCTCGAGTATTTTTTATCAAATTCGGAGAAATATTAATACAATCACATCCCCAAGTTTGACTTCTAAAAATTGGCATTAATCCACTTATATGGTTCAGGGGTAAAGTATTTAAAATTAAGCAGTTTTGTAATTCAAATCCTTGATCTATTAGCCATTGACCTGATGTAGTTGCAGATAATTTAAGATTATTTAAATGGTGAAAACATTGTCTGGGTTTTCCAGAACTCCCACTACTGTTTAAGATAATTGCTGGCCCATTTTCAGTAATTGAATCTAATAAATCTTTGTCTTCATAAAATTTGCTTTTTACATAAAGAATTTTATTATCTCTAATTTTTTCAATAATTTTTTCTACAGATTTAGTTTCGTTATTTTCAACTTCAATAGTATGAATTTTATTTTTCATAATTGATCCCATATCTTTTTTGCTTCATTTAAAAATAGAAACGAATTAGGGAATTTATTCATTGCTAAACCAGGAACTTTTGGCGTTGGTCCTTGTAATTGTAAAGAAGATAAATGATGTAGCCATCTCTTTCCTATTCCAGTTTCAAATGAGGTACTTATAGATATTAAAGCTTTTTTATTTTCTAATTCTCTTAAAAGCTTAACTGGATTATTTTCTTGAGAAGGCCTTCTAATTTGCCAGCCCTTCCACTCATCAATCAAAGTAGGAAATTTTAAAAGTGATTCGTCTAAAGCTATTGGAATTTTTTTGTTTAGTTCTGTCAGTCCATCAATATCATCAACGCAGAGAGGTTGTTCTAACCAATCTATATTTTTATTATCTTTCAAAATATCAGCCCATCTATTAGCTATGTCTCTTCCCCAAGAACCATTAGCATCTATTCTTAACTTGATATTATTACCTATTTTGCTTAAAATTTCTTCTAATTTTGCTTCTTCCTCATGGTTATTTTTTAGTGCTACTTTCCATTTTAAGGTTAATGATTTTCCATTATCACAATGTCTTTTTTTAATATCATTTAGATCTGAAACTACATTTTCATGATTTAACAATATGGCTGTTTTACCAATTTCATCAAAGTAGTAGTTTTCTTTAAAAATTATTTTTCCATTGATCTCAGCTAATGCAGAATTTATTGCAGATTGTATGCATGGGTGAAAAATATTTATTTGCTCAGATAAATTAAATTCCTCTATATACGCAGGGATCATATCTAGTTGTTTCGCACACTTTTTTAAGTCTTTTTTATCTAGCGGTGAAACTTCTCCAAACCCTATTTTTTTATCATTACTTATTAATTTAATTATCCAACCAGATTTTGTATGGTAATTGGTTTTAGAATTTTTTACTTTGGTCGATAACTTAAAGCTATAAGACTTTTTTTGAAATATTAGGTTCATTTATTTAGCAAGTAATTAAATATTAATCCTGTGATTAGACCAATTCCATTAAGAGTTTGAAATTTTATTGCGACAAATTTGCAATTTTTTATTGCAGAAGGTTTTGCATAAGAAGACTTTAATAAATTTATAAGTCTTATTGCTTGAGGGAAACTAAGCAAATAAAGGATGCAAAACACTGGAATAAATCCATAAACTATTGTGAAAAGTTGAAAAATATATATTGTAAAAATTATCCAAGGCACAAGTTGAGAACCTTTTTTTGCCCCTAAGCGAACTAAAGGTGAATTTTTCCCATGCTTTTTATCTTCAGAAATTTGATGAAAATGAGAACAAAATAATACAAGAGTTGTTGCCAAGGAAGGTCCTGAACCAAGTAATAAAGAAACTTTCCATGGAATATCTTCGAAGTAAATATTAGACGGATTTAACGCAATTAAGACTGCAGAGTACGCAAAAGGTCCAAATGCAAGCCAGCATAATGGTTCTCCTAAACCTTGATAGCCCAATCTAAAAGGAGGACCTTGATATAAATATCCTAAGAAGCAGCAAGCTGCCACCAAAATAAAAATGTTTATACTTGTTGATACTGAAATAATTAAAATTATTAATAAACCAATAACTAAAGATGTATATGCAATAAATGAAATTATTTTTTTATTTTTTACAAGATTTACAATTGAATGGAATTTAAATTCATCGATTCCTGTTTCTGCGTCGTATAAATCATTAGTTAGATTTTCCCAAAGTAATATCAAAATTGCAGCTAAAGTAAATGAAATCAAATTATAAATTTTTACCTCTTCATATTGATTGAGCAAGTAAGCCCCTGTTATTAAAACTGGAAGTATGGCCACAGAATAAAGAGGCCATTTTATTGCTTTTTTCCATAATTTTTTTTTATCTTCGTCCATTTTTAATCAACACGCAAAATTAGATAATTATTGGATGTAGTTTATAAATTGAGTTACATTTTTTACTTTATTGCATGATTTTTAGTTATTTTCAATAAGTAATGAAAAATGATTTAAACTTAACAGATTTTTTAAAAGATGTATTTTGCTCTTTCGATAAGAAAGTGGAGAATTCTGGATTAGTAAGTATTTGTCTTGAGATTCCTTGTATTGATTTATTAAAAGTATATGAATTGTTTATAAATAAATATCCGTTTTCTTCATTTTGGGAGGAATCTAATGGTATTTCATATATTGCTTTTGAAAAATGTAAATATGTTACTTTGGATGGTCCAAAAAGATTTGAGTTGGCAAAAGAGTTTAATTCTGAGAATTTTAAAAACTTAATTAACTTAACTAATGAATCACATAATTCTGCGCTTTCAAAAATAATTTATCTATTTTCTTTCTCTGAAAATTTGAATAATAATAATTTACCTTCAGATATCCCTAGTTTGGAAGCTATCTTGCCAAAAATATTAATTACTAAAAGTGATAAGAATTGCTGGTTAAGAATCAATGGTCATGTTGAAGGTAAATCATCATTAAGAACATTAATTGAAGAAATATGGACAATTAGAAATCAAGTTATTAATTCTGAGCCAGAATTAATAAAATCATCTGGCTTAAAAACTAGTTTTGATTTTCCTATTAATGATGATTTCTTGCACTCCTTAGAAACTTCTAATACAAATTTGAAAAAAGTAGTAAATAAAGGAATTCAATTAGTAGAAAAAGGTATTCTCGAAAAGATAGTTTTAGCGAATAGGGTTAAAATAAAATTTAAAAATAAATTAGATTTAGTAGAAATTTTAAAAAGATTAAAAAAGAATCATTCAAATACATGCAGATACGTTTGGAAAAGAAATAGTAAAGATATTTTGTTTGGAGCATCTCCAGAAAAATTATTTTCTTTTACTAAACCTATTTTAACTTTGGAGGCTCTTGCTGGAACTATCTCTACTAATTCAAATGCTAAGAAACTACTAAAAAGTAATAAAGACCTAAAGGAACATAATTACGTAACACAGCATTTGATTAAATGTTTAGAAGTTTCAAA
Organism: Prochlorococcus sp. AH-736-N03; assembly: GCA_028140765.1. Lineage (GTDB taxonomy): Bacteria > Cyanobacteriota > Cyanobacteriia > PCC-6307 > Cyanobiaceae > Prochlorococcus_A. The sequence goes on from JAOIOX010000007.1 coordinate 37,839, forward strand.
AATAAAAAACTTTAAAAAAAGTGATACGAGGGTAAATTCATTTGGAGATATTTCTCATTTGCAAACACTCATTTTCTCGAAAGTTGATAATTTATGTCCTTTTGAATTACTTAAAAACTTACACCCATCTCCCGCTGTTTGTGGATACCCAAAAAATGTAGCATTGGATTGGATAAATACTCTTGAGTCGTTTCCTAGAGGAAATTATGCTTCTCCAATGGGTTGGGTTGATGCATCAGGAAATGCATCATTTCTTTTAGCCATAAGAGGCGCAAGATATATTGAAGAAAATATTGAATTTACTGCCGGTTCAGGTATAGTTTCAGGTTCAGTTTTAGATAAAGAAATAGATGAGATTAAATTAAAATTTGAATCTATAGTAAAACAAATATTTTTTGCTAAAAGTCCTAAATAATTTCCACTAATTTTTCAATTACTTCCACTGAAACATTCTTATTGGATAAATTTTCTATTTCTCTTAAACCTGTTGGACTGGTAACATTAATCTCGCTAAGCATTCCATTTATTACATCAATACCTACAAAAAATAAACCTTCATCTTTGAAGTGTTGAGATAATTCTGAGCAGATACTTTTTTCTTTTTCTGTTAATAATGTTGGTTCAGCTTTCCCCCCCATCGCTAAGTTACTCCTAAAATCGCCTCCTTGAGGAATCCTATTTATAGATCCAATTGCTTCACCATTTACGATAATTATTCTTTTATCACCATCTATAACTTCAGGAATAAATTTTTGCATCATAACGGGTAATTCTTCTTGAGAAGTGATTAATTCAATGATTGATTTAATTCCTGGAGAATTTTTATTTATCCTTATAACACCTTGACCACCTTTTCCTCCAAGAGGTTTTATTACTACTTCATTATTTATATTTGCAAAATTAACAAGATCTTTTACCTTACTCGCAACTATTGTAGGTGCCATTAAGTGGCTGTACCTCAAAGCACCTAACTTTTCATTCCATGCTCTTAATGATGAAGGTTTGTTAATTACTTTTACTCCTTTTCTTTCGGCAACTTCTAAAAGATGTGTTGCATACAAATAAGCCTCATTTACAGGAGGATCTTTTCTCATCCAAATGCAATTAAATTCGGCGAGAGGGATGCAATCATTCTCTTCTATAGAAATCCACGGATTGACTTCAACTTTTGCTGAAGAAGCCCATACTTCATCACCTCTAGCTTCAAGGTCTTGAGGAGTACAACTCCAGATTTCAATATTTTTTTTGGATGATGCTTGCATTAAAGCAGCAGATGAATCTTTTAAGGGGTTTATATTTTTTATTGGATCTATTACGAATAGAAATTTCATAAGATCTAGCCTAATAATGCGTCTAATTTATTTTCATTTTCTAATGTGTAGAGATCATCGCAGCCTCCAATACCTTCATTATCTATGAATATTTGTGGTAATGTTCTTCTACCATCAGCTCTTTCAGT
>JAOIOX010000008.1 GCA_028140765.1 Prochlorococcus sp. AH-736-N03
AGCTGTATCTAATGACATAAAATTTATTTCTTTTTATCTATGATACTACGTCATCTAGCTATATTACTACTATTCTCATCCAGATAATGCATAGCTAATTTCAATAGTTTTTCAAATGATAAATTATTTTCTTTTTTACCTAGGAGATCAATTTCTTTAATAATAATTGGCAAAATAGTATTTATTTCTTTGTTTTTGTAACTTAATGATTGAAGAGTTAACTGAAGGTCTTCTATCATTTTATTTATCTCCGGATCCTTAATCTCAAGTTCACCTTTGCTTTTTTCTTCTTCAGATAATATTTCGCTTTTAAATTTACTTTTTAATTCTAAAATTAAACGATCACTCATTTTTTGTCCTATACCAGGTACTGAACATATTAATTTTTTGTCTTGTGTTTTTATTGCATTTATAACTTCACTAATAGAAAATTTGTTTAATATCCCAATACCAATTTGAGATCCAACACCTCGAATACTTAAAATTTCAATAAAGAAATTTTTTTGATCCTTTGATGTAAAACCAAATAATAAATCTGAATCTTCTTTTTTTATATGCTTTATCCAAAGAGTGATGTTTTTAGTAGATATCCGATTTGTTTTTAATTTGAGAAAAAAGGATTCTAGTATTTGTATTTCGTATCCTAATCCTTGACAATCTATTAAAACAAAAAATTTTTGATTAGTTTGCCATAAATCAACTAAATTTCCATTTATCCAACTAATCAATTAACCACCATCCACCTGACATCCAATTAGCGCTCCTGCAGTACCACCCGCAGGTACGGCCCAAAGCCTGTCTTTCCCTCTAGATGAGGATAAGGCAATTCCAGCACCAAGAATACCCCCTATAACGGAACCTTCACTACAGTCATTGTCATCTATTTTTTCAGCTTTGTTTTGACCTCCACAAGGTATTTCAACATCTACCTCATAGCTTTTTACGTAGCCTGGGTTTGATTTCGTTCCAGGAATGTACTCTTCTCTATATTCAGTTCTTGTACAAGTTACTGATTTTGGGGTTGTAGCATTAACTTGAGCAATAGGAGAAAAACAAAATAATAAAGCTAAATAGTGAAATTTCATCGTCATTATTTAATCTAATTTTATTCTATGTCCTTTTGATTTTTTTGGTAGTAGATATAATAGTTCCTAATAAAACTAGTGAAGCTCCTAATAAAAAATTTATATTTATTATTTCACTAAAAAACAAAATCCCCCAAATTGAACCAAATATAACTTGTAAATAATTAATTATTGATGCTTCAGAAGCAGGTAAATTTTTTAATCCTATAGTTAAGAAAGTCTGACCTAATTGAGTAAATAAGCCAATTCCTAATATCCAAACTAATTCACTCAAATTCGGAGTAACCCAATTGATTAATACAATTGGTAATAGAGTTATAAAAGAAACAAGTGGAAAATATCCAATAATTACATAAATATCTTCACTAAATGAAAGTTTCTTAACTGTAACGTAAGCTAATGCGGTGCAAATTGCTCCAAAAAATGCTACCAAAATCGAAATAATTTCAATTTCAACGTTTATATTTGATAATTGGCTTGGATTCAATATTACTAATATTCCAATCCAGGCAATAATTAAAGCAAAAATTATGTTACGCGTTATTTTTTCGTTTATAAATATGCCAGCAAATATAGATATAAAAATAGGATATGTGTACTGAATTACTGTAGATATGCTAAGAGGCATTTTTCTTATCGCATAAAAAATACAAACTAAAGCTAAAGTTCCTAAAAAGCCTCTTAAGATAAGTAATGGCCTATTTTTGCCCCAAGGATTTATATTTTTTATATTAATTATTAATAATGTAATGATTAAGCTTAACGATGATCTGAATAAAACTAATTCATAAATAGGTATCCTTTTATCAATATTTTTTACGCACAAAGTCATCAAACTGAAGAAGAATGAAGCAAATACCAAATTATACTTTTTTAATGAATTAAGTCCTTTTTCTAATTCTTTGATATTTATCATTTTAAAAAATAATTTTATTGTGAAATTAAGTAGATTCTTATTTGATTTTGACCTATAACAAATAAATCATTATTTATTTTTCGATAATAATCTCAATGGTTCATTCTATACACCCAAGAACTATTCAAGAGGTTAAGGAAAAAGCAGATATTGTTGACGTTATTTCTGAACATATTGTTCTTAAGAAGAAAGGAAAGGAATTTGTTGGGATTTGCCCTTTTCATGATGATACTAAGCCATCTATGACAGTATCACCTAGTAAACAATTCTATTATTGTTTTTCTTGTGGTGCTGGTGGGAATTCTATTAAATTTTTAATGGAATTTACTCGTGCAAATTTTTCAGATGTTGTACTTTCTCTCGCTAAAAAAAATAATATTAATGTTGAAAATCTCGAGGGACCCCAAGTAGAAGCATATAAAAAACAATTATCTAGAAAGGAAGAGCTTTATAAAATATTAAGAGTCACTAAAAATTGGTTTAAGTCGCAATTAAATAATTCTCTTGGTGTTGAAGCATTGAAATATTTAACATCAAAGAGAAACTTGAGTAACAAGATTATTGATAACTTTGAATTAGGTTTTGCCCCAAATTCATGGAATGATTTATTTAACTATCTATCCAAGGTAGAAAAATTTCCTATCAATTTAATATTAGCTTCAGGCCTTGCAATTTCTAAAGATAATTCTGACAAAATTTATGATCGCTTTAGAAATAGATTAATTGTTCCAATACATGATATGCAGGGAAGAGTAGTTGCTTTTGGAGGAAGATCTCTTGATGGTCAGGAGCCTAAATACCTTAATTCTCCTGAATCAGAGATATTTGAAAAAGGCAAAATGTTGTTTGCATTCGAAAAAGCTTCTAGCAATATTAGGAAAAGAGATAAAGCTATTATTGTTGAAGGCTACTTTGATGTTATTTCTCTTCATTCAAAAGGTATTACTAATTCTGTGGCTTCTCTCGGTACCGCATTAAATAAGTATCAAATTTCTCAACTATGTAGATGTACAGATAATAAAAATATAATTTTGAATTTTGATTCTGATAATGCAGGTATTTTAGCTACTAAAAGAGTAATTAAAGAAGTTGAGAATCTATCCATTCATGATCAAATTAATCTTAAGATACTTCAACTTAGTAATTTTAAAGATCCTGACGAATATTTAAATAGTCATACTCCTGAAGATTATTTTAACTTAATTGATAATTCATCCTTTTGGATTGATTGGGAGATTGATCAGATCTTTAAAGATAAAGATTTAACTAAGTCTGAAAATTTCCAGAGTGTTATTTCGTCATTGGTAAAATTGTTGAGTAAATTACCACAATCATCAACCAGAACACATTACTTACAAAAAGTTTCTGAACGATTGAGTAAGGGACAAGCTAGGTTAGCAATTCAATTTGAACAAGATTTAAGAAATCAAGTAAAGGGATTTCGTTGGCATGGTAGATCAAAAAAATTTGAACAACCAAATGAAATTTCCCGACGGGAGAAAAATGAATCGGAAATAATTTTTTATTATTTACATTGTCCAGATCTTAGGCTATTTATTCGTGATGAATTTCTCAAAAGAGAAATTAATGGTTTTAATACTAGTTATATTCAAAGTTTATGGGAAGCTATTTCAAAAATTGAACAAAATAATTTAGGTCTAAATTATTTAAATGAATTAAAACAATCAAATAGTCAAACTCTACAAAAAGAGTTTTCTGCTATTAATTTAATTTCACTTCTAGCTGACTACTTAGCTATTAATATTCCTGATTCATTAAATAAAATTAATAATTTTGTTAACCCAAATGAACTGTTTTTAACATTGCTGAATAACCCTAAAGATAATTTACTTGGAACTTTATCACTTCTTGAGAAATATAATTCTTTAAAAAGATGTAGACACTTAATCGAATCTTGGGGATCTCAAAGATTGAAAACTTTAGAAAATTGCATATCTATCTTGATTGATAATCCCTCTTCAGGTTTATCAGATACTAATAAAGAGATAGATGATCTTTTTAAGGAGTTAAATTCAGATGCTATTAAATTTCAGGAATTATATTATCTAGAAAGACAACATATAAATTTTTTAGATAAACAGCGCTGTGGCAATTTTATTGCTAGTTAACATGTTTTATTTGAATTTATAGACAGTATTTTTTAATAAAGTCTTTTACTTTTTTTGGTTTGTCTTCAAGAACGTAAGCTTCTACTTCTTTTGCATAAGTTCCAGAAAAATTTGAAGTAGAAAAATCTAATGCTTTTCTCTTATTTTGATGCAATTTACTTTCTAATTTTTTTATATCTCCTATTATTTTATTGTCATTACATTTTTGTATCGCATGAGTTGCTTCATGTCTTAATGCTTTTCTTACTGCCAATTCTGTTTTGAAGTTATCTTTATTTGGGTTTTGTTTTTTATTTCTATAATTTGTCTTCTTTTTTGCATTTTCAGTACAAATTATTATTTTGTTTTCTTCAAATTTATGTAGCCCTTTTATTTCTTTGTTTAAGAGACATTCAATTTTATTTTCTTCAACTACATAGTTTGCTTTTATTAATAAGTCAAGAATCTCTTTATCTAATCTGCTTAAAAATATTATAAATTCCATTCTACTCTGTTTACTTCACTATAGTTGGGATTTGTTCTATATCAGTTGTAGATGAGCGACTTAAGAAATTCTTATTCATTACCCAACTTTGTGGATTTTTTGTAATGGCCCATGTAATTGCATTGTTATTAAATCTTTTATTTAATAAATCAATTGTTCTCATAAGATTTATTGACTTTTTTAGTTCTTTCTGAGATTTGTAATTGACAACTGATTGCTGTAAATATTCGCTATTTGTTAAATCCTGCATTAAAACTCCAGCTTTTGAGAATTTATATTCGGGATTATAAATTTCTTTAGATAATTCAACTACTATTTTTAAAATATTATTTGTGTCATCTGTTGCATTTGTAAGTTTTCTATGAGCACTTCTTTGATAATTTTGACTTGAATATTTACTGGTCCTGGCAAATACTCTAATTTCAGATGATTGCAAATTCTGACTTCTCATTTTTTCAGACGCTTTTATTGCGTGAGTTGCCAGTGCTTGAGTTAAGTCTTCTAATTTTGTGATAGGCGTGCCGAAACTCCTGCTCACCTGAATTTCTTTTTTTGATTTCTTGTTTTTTTCTATTGGCAGGCATCTATAGCCTTTCAGTTCTAATTGCAGTCTTTTCCCTACGATGCCTAATTTCTTAATGATTTCATTTTCTTCCATATCTCTTAGTTCTCTCGCATTTTTAATACCTTTACTTTGCAACCAATTAGAGGTTTGTTTCCCGACTCCCCATATCTTATCTATACTAATTCTTTTCAAATAATTATTCTCATTTTCGGTTCTAGCTAAATCAAATATTCCAGCTGAATAATCAATGTTTTTAGCTAGTTTATTAGCAATTTTTGCTCTTACTTTATTTTCTCCTATTCCTACTGTTATGGTAATCCCTAGATTCTGATATATTAATGATCTTATGCTTCTTGCCCAAGGATATAGATTTTCATCATTAGGTCTAGAAATCGAGACGAATGCTTCGTCAATAGAATAAATTTCTATCTGTTCACAGTAATTTTTCAGTAAATTCATTAGTCTTCTGCTCATATCCCCATAAAGCGAGTAGTTTGAGCTTAAGACTGCTACATCTAATTTATTTAGTCTTTCTTTGACCTTAAAATACGGAGTTCCCATTTTAATTTTTAAAGCTCGCGCTTCAGGGCTTCTTGCAATGATACATCCGTCATTATTAGATAAAATTACTACTGGTTTATTTCTCAAATGAGGATTAATATTTTGTTCACATGATGCGTAAAAATTATTAGCATCTATAAGAGCTATTGCATCAATATTTGAAATTCTCATAAATAGCTATGTATTGAATAAATAACAACCCCCCATATCTGTACATCAATATGGTTTTTAAATATAAAATCAGGATAATTATGATTTTCTGCTTTTAAATATAATTCATTATTTTTTATAGATAATCTTTTTATTGTAAATTCTCCGTCTATCATTGCAATGATGATATTCCCTGGCCTGGCTGTTAAGCTCTTGTCTACTATTATTAAATCTTTATCTTTAATTCCTGCATTTATCATTGAGTCACCTTTAACTCTAAGAAAAAAAGTGCTAAACGGATTAGATATTAAATGTTCGTTTAAATCAATATTTTCTTCTGTATAGTCATCTGCAGGAGAAGGGAACCCTGCTGATACCGAATCATTTAATAAGGGGATTTTAAATTTTTTAGTAGTTGAATCAAAAGAATCCAAGGTTAAATTAATAGTATATATGTACTATATAGCAAAAAACAAAAAATAGTTAGTTATTAAACTTTTATAGATTAATTTTAGATTGAATCTAATCTTTTAAGAACGATGATAAGGGGAGTTGTTAGATATAGAAATAGCTCTATAGATTTGCTCGATTAGGATTAATCTAGCTAATTCATGAGGAAAAGTTAAAGGAGATAGGCTTAGTATAAGATCTGATTTTTCTTTTATATCTAAACTAACTCCATCAGTATCACCGATTAAGAAATTAATTTTTTTATTTTTAAAACTCAAGAGTAAGGAACATAGTTCAACTGAATTAAATTGTTTTCCTTCTTCACTTAGGCAGATAATAATATTGTTATTGGATCTAAGATTATTTAAATTAAAAGTCTTTAACTCATTAATGAAAAGTTCAGGCATTCTTTTTTTGTATTGATTAATTCCATCTCTAATCCAAAGTTTCTTTATTTTGCCGATGGCATAAATCGCTAATCTATTACTCTGAAGCATAAGTAAATATTAAAAGTAATTATTCATCAAGAAGATAATTAAATTCATCATATAGTTCCTCTTCGGTTGTTAATTTCTTGGATAAATTATGTTTTTTAGAATTCATATTAATTTGATTAATCTCACTTTCTCTTAGTGAGTTATTAATGTTAGAAGTCTCTTCTAAAGATTCTGAATTATCAATTAACGAATAAAAAATTTTATTGGGATCTTCTGAGTTAAGTGGATTGGTGATTAAATTATTATTATGAGTTAAATTTGTGTAATTATTTATATTTTTACTTTCGTTATTTAAATTTTTCTTTTTTTTAAATTTATTGAGTTTATCTAAATTTTTTTTTGATAAGCTCATGATATAAAGTATTAAATAAATTCATATTTAATTTAAACATATTATTTATCTTTTAGATGAATTCTAAAAACTATCATCAAAAAAAAAGATTTGGACAACACTGGTTGGTAAATAAAAAAATATTAGAAAAAATTAAAGAAATTGCTGTTCTTAATGAAAATGACTTTATTTTAGAAATTGGTCCTGGTAAAGGAGCTCTAACATCTAAGTTGTTAGATTCAGAAATTAAAAAATTACATGCAATTGAATTAGATAAAGATTTAATAAATTTATTAAATGATAAATTCAATAATAATGATAAGTTTTCACTGCAGCAAGGAGATATTCTTTCTGTAAATTTAGATTCGATTAATAAGAAGATTACAAAAGTGATTGCAAATATTCCTTACAATATAACTGGCCCAATATTGGATATTTTCATAGGTCGATTGGGTATTATAAGAAACTATAATTACGAAAAAATAATATTTTTGATGCAGAAAGACGTTGTAGATAGGATTTTGTCAAAAGAAGGTAGTCCCAATGCTGGTGCGCTTAGTATAAGAATGCAACTATTATCAAAAATAAAAAGAATATGTGATGTGCCGCCTTCATCATTTAGTCCGCCTCCAAAGGTTTTTTCTTCTTTAGTAGTTTTCGAACCAATTAAAAATGATTTAAGATTAGACATTAGTCTAGAAAAATATATAGATAAACTTCTTCGAATTTCATTTAATTCAAGAAGAAAAATGCTTAGAAATACTCTTAATTCAATACTTACAAATGAAGAGATAAATGAATTATCTGAATCTTCAAAAGTTTGTTTTAATTTAAGACCACAAGATATTTCAATTGAACAATGGATTAAGCTTGCAAAAAATTGTATTAAAATTAAAAAATAAAAATTTAAATATATGCAAGATTTAGCTAAAACGAAAATTAATATAAAATCTCCTGCCAAAATAAATTTGCACCTTGAAGTTATTGGTAAAAGAGAGGATGGATTTCATGAGTTAGCAATGATTATGCAAAATATCGATCTTTCTGATTATTTAGAATTTGAAATTAATAATGAAGGTTTAATTAAACTTGAGTCTGATTGTAATGATTTAAGCTTATCTGATGATAACTTAATTGTTAAATCGGCAAATCTATTAAGGGAAAAATCAAATATAGATTATGGTGCGAATATATTTTTAAGAAAAAATATTCCAATTGGCGCAGGATTAGCTGGTGGATCCAGTAATTCAGCAGCAACATTAATTGGTCTTAATAAGTTATGGGATTTGAACTTAGATCAAGAAACATTATGTTCATTAGCATCAACTTTAGGATCTGATATTCCCTTTTTTATAAATGGTGGTATTCAATTATGTTTTGGAAGAGGAGAAATTTTGGAGAAATTAGATTCAAACATTGAATATGGAGTGATTCTTTTAAAAAATCCAAATGTATCAGTATCTACAGCTGAAACTTATAGAAAATACAGTAATAGATTTTGTAATCAATATCTTAATGATAGAGAAATGATTGAGAACATTAGAAAAAATTTAAGAGAAAATGGTTTAAATAACTTAAATTTTGATAATCAACATTTATTTATTAAAAATGATTTGCAGTTAGTTGTTGAAAATGAAAATGATTCTGTAAAGCAGGCATTATATTTACTTTCTAAATTAGAAAATTGTCTCACGTTTTCAATGAGTGGATCAGGCCCTACATGCTTTGCACTCTTTAAAGATATAGAGACTGCTAGAAAAGAATTAACAGAAAATGCTAAATTATTTAAAGATAAAGGCTATGATTCATGGGTTTGCACTTTCCTTAAAAAGGGAATAACATTTATTTAAAATTTTTTTATAAAAATCTATTTTGGCTGATATTAATAATGAGAATATTGAAAAAAATATTCCCGAAAAAGGACCTTTAAATTTTATTGTTGGATCATTAACAAGTTTTTTATTATTTATATTTTTTTATTTTTTAAGTAATAAAATTGCAATTTATTTTTCAGTACATAAACCATCTAATTCTTCTGAAATAGTCCAAAATATTTCCTCTAGTATTAATACCTTAATAATTGGATTATCTTTTTTGTTAACTTTCTCTTTTGCTTTTATAGGTATAGGACTTTTTATTGTATTTATTCGCAGTTTTATTGTGAAGAAAAGTTGAATTGCCAATATCATTAAGTAAACACTTTCTTTGAATGTCTTTACATGACTTAGGCCTTTTAATCCTTTTGCTTTCACCTGGAATGATTTTATCAATATTACTACTCATAACCTTCGCTGAAGGAGGTTGAATTATTCAAAGTGGTAGGATTATATATGTGATTAATTAGGTAATTAATTGTGGCTGGAACATTATTATTTAATGCTTTGAAAGAGGCAATTGATGAAGAAATGGCAAATGATGTAAATGTTTGCGTAATGGGGGAAGATGTTGGTCAATATGGAGGATCTTATAAGGTAACTAAGGATTTATATGAAAAATATGGAGAGTTAAGAGTCTTAGATACTCCAATTGCAGAGAATAGTTTTACAGGTATGGCTGTTGGTGCAGCAATGACTGGCTTAAGACCAATAGTAGAAGGAATGAATATGGGTTTTTTGCTTTTAGCTTTTAATCAAATATCAAATAATATGGGTATGCTTAGATATACAAGTGGAGGAAATTATAAAATACCAGCAGTAGTTCGAGGACCTGGTGGAGTTGGTCGTCAACTTGGTGCTGAGCATAGTCAAAGGCTTGAAGCATATTTTCATGCAGTTCCTGGCATAAAGATTGTTGCCTGTAGTACGCCTACAAATGCTAAAGGTTTAATGAAAGCAGCTATAAGAGATGATAATCCGGTTCTATTTTTCGAACATGTTCTTCTATACAATTTGTCTGAAGAATTACCTGAGGGAGATTATACATGCGCTTTAGATCAGGCTGACGTTGTAAAAGAAGGACGTGATATTACTTTGTTGACTTATTCAAGAATGAGACATCACTGCCTTAAAGCTGTTGAAGAATTAGAAAAAAAAGGAATAGATGTTGAGTTAATAGATTTAATAAGTTTAAAACCATTTGATATGGAAACCATCTCAAAATCAATAAGAAAAACAAATAAAGTAATTATTGTAGAAGAATGTATGAAGACTGGAGGTATTGGTGCAGAATTAATTGCCTTGATAACAGAAGAGTGTTTTGATGATCTTGATGCCCGACCAATTAGATTATCTAGTCAGGATATACCAACTCCATATAATGGAAATCTTGAAAATTTGACAATAATCCAACCACATCAAATAGTTGAAAAAGTTGAACATTTAATTAGTGGGAGTATATAGAAAATGAAAAGAAGGCAAGGTTGGCTTTTTTTTATTATATTTCTACTTACTTTATCTGTTTATCTATTAATAAATTATCCCTTACAGTTGGGATTGGATCTACAGGGGGGTTCTCAACTTACACTTCAAATTATTAAAGAGGAAGGCAAGGTAACAAGGGATGAACTTGAAGCAGTTAATTCGGTTATAGATAAGCGCGTAAACAATTTAGGAGTTTCTGAGTCTAATTTACAAACTCTTGGTGGAGATCAATTGATTTTGGAATTACCAGGCGAACAAAATCCATTAGTTGCTTCAAGGGTATTAGGTAAGACTGCTTTATTAGAATTTAGAACCCAAAAAGAAGGAACATCTGCAGATTTAAAAACCTTGCAACTACAAAGATTGAGTATTAAGGAATTAATTGAACAATATTTCTTTCAAGAAAAAAATCAAAATATTGATAATTACTTAAAAGTTATTCAAGATGATCTTAAAGATATAGAGCAAGAATTGAATTACTCATCAACTAGTAATGATTTATATGGGAAGTTAATTGAAATCAAAAAATATGTTGATAAAGAAATTACAAATTTATTTATTAAAACAGATTTATCTGGTAAGGATCTTATTAACGCAGGAAGGAGACAAGAGCAAACAAATAGTAATTGGGAAGTTTTATTAACTTTTAGTAATTCAGGAGGGGAAAAGTTTGCACAAATTACAAAGTCAATTGCTGGCACTAATCAACTATTGGCTATCATTCTTGATGGCGAATCTATAAGTGAAGCTAGTGTTGGAAACCAGTTTGCTAGTACTGGCATCACAGGTGGATCAGCAACAATAAGCGGTAATTTTAGTGCTGAAAATGCTAGAGAATTAGAAGTTCAACTTAAAGGAGGCTCATTGCCATTGCCAATTGAAATAGTAGAAACTAACACTATAGGGGCTCTATTAGGATCCAAAAATATTTTAAAAAGTCTTTATGCAGCTATTAGTGGATTAATTTTTGTTGGTATATTTATGATTTTTAATTATAGAATTCTAGGTTTCGTTTCAGTCCTATCTTTAGTACTTTATGGTTTTTTTAACTTAGCCCTATATTCTTTAATTCCTGTAACTTTGACTTTACCTGGAATATCTGGACTTATACTTAGCATTGGTATGGCTGTTGATGCAAATATTCTAATATTTGAGAGAATTAGAGAAGAATTATATGACGGCAATACTCTTACAAGATCTATTGATAGCGGTTTTCAAAGAGCTAATTCATCTATAGTTGATGGTCATATTACAACTCTTCTAAGTTGTTTTGTATTGTTTTTATTAGGAACAAATTTTGTTAAGGGTTTTGCGGCAACATTAGGTATTGGAGTTCTAATAAGCTTGTTTACCTCATTAAATTGTTCTAAAACAATTTTGCGATTTTTTATAACATATCAATCCTTAAGAGAAAAAAATCTATATCTACCCAAGAATAATTTTTCTAATTAAATTTTTTGTTTCTAATTTCTCATGAAATACAATCTTCAACTAATAAAAAATAAAAGAAAGATAATTAGTTTTTCAACTTTTCTAATTTTGTTAAGTCTTATAGGAATTTTATATTCAACTTTTAATACTTCTTATAAGAAACCTATAAATTTAGGGATGGATTTTGTTGGAGGAAATGAATTAAGAATAGAAAGAGTTTGTGAAGAAGAATGTTCTAATCTATCCCCTGATTCAGTTTTAGAAAATTTAAGAGAGATCTCTAGTAATAAAAACTTTATAAATAATATTAAATTACAATTCCAAAATAATAATAAATTAATTTCAATAAGAACACCTTATTTGAGTATCGAAGAATCAAATAATCTAATTACTAATCTTGATAATATTATTGGACCTCTAAATTATGAGAGTAAGGATTCAAGATTAATAGGTCCAAAGCTTGGGAAAAGATTACTTACCAATTGTGTTACTTCATTGTTAGTTTCTTTATTTGCAATATCTTTATATATAACTATTAGGTTTGATAAAAAATATGCATTATTTGCATTATTAGCTTTATTCCATGATTTATTTATTGTTTTCGGTATATTTTCCTGGTTGGGAATTATATTATCTGTCGAGGTAAATAGTTTATTTGCGGTTTCCTTGTTAACTATTGCTGGTTATTCTGTAAATGATACTGTTGTTATTTTTGATAGAATTCGTGAGAATTTAAAATCAATGAAAGAAGGCTATAACGAAACGATTCAATTATCAGTAAACGAATCATTTAGGAGAACAACTTTTACCAGTATTACAACCCTTATCCCTTTATTAAGCATAATTTTGTTTGGATCATACTCGCTGTTTTGGTTTTCTTTGGCCTTATCATTAGGAATTATTGTTGGAAGTTATTCAAGTATTTTTTTGGCTCCATCTTTGTTGCTTAAAGACTGAACTTAAGGTTCTCATTTTATGAAATTGAATTATTATTTGATAATTTTATTTTCTTTAGTTTTAATAGACCTTTCTACTGAGCTAAGAATATTATTTGATCATTTTACTTTTAGTTCTCTATATTTTGCGATAAGTAAACATCCTTTAGCTATCTTTTTACTTTTTTCATACCCATATTTATATAAAAAATTAATTAAGTAGTTTTTAAATATCTTTAAATGATTCTTTGATTAAAACCTGTATTACTACAGCTAATGGAAGGGATAGTATTAAGCCTAATGGACCAAAAATGAAGGTAAATCCAAATTGTGATATTAATGTCAAACCAGGCAGTAAGTTTGCTTTTTTCTTCATTATAGATGGCATTATGATATAGCTTTCAATATTTTGAATGATTACATATGATCCTAAAACTGCCAGTGGTTTCCAAAAATTATCAAGTAGTGCAATTGAGATTGGAAATATACCACTAATAACTGGACCTATATTCGGAATTATATTAAGAACCATTGCTATTAATGCATTTGAGACAACGTATTTGACATCTAATATAGATAAAACTATTAATGATAATAAACCTACTGATAATGAACTGATAACCATAGAAAAGGTCCAATTTGCTAATGCAATATTGCATTTTTCCATAATATTTCTAAATTTGTTGCGGTAATTCTTTGGTATTAATAGAAGAATATTTTCTTTATATTGTTTTGGTTCAATAGATATCATCAAACTAACTGCCAATACGAATATTAATCTCAAAAGACCTGAACCTAGATTTCCCGCAATATTAATTAAATTCTTAAAACTTTCTTGAATAGCTTTTGCAATAGTTGAGACATCTGGAATGGTAACTACATTATTTATTAAACTGAATATGTCTATAACATTTTCTGATTGTTCGCCATAAAATAAGCTATTAAATTTGTTCAGATTTGTATTGATCAATATATTTATTTTTGATAAACCATTTGGAATGTCAACTAGTATTTCATTGAATTCTTTTATAAACGGAGGTAATACAAGAATAAAAATAGTAAATATTATTACTGATATGAAGGCTAAGACAAGAAATAAAGAAATTGATCGAGGAATTCTCAAACCTTTTTGGATTTGATTACATAAATTACATACAATATTTGAAATTACTAAAGAACAAATTATTAGAAGGAGAAAATCCCTTAAAGTCCATACTATTAATAAAGTTATTAATATTACTACTAACTTGAAATATGATGAACTATTCAATTTTCATAATATTCTACTTCTTTTCAGAATATCCTAATCCATTTGATTTGGCATAACTATTTGCAAATCTCATAAATCTATCAAAGTCTGTTGTGTTCTTCCAAATATAAACCGCTTCTAAAAATATTGGTTCTCCATCAACAAATTTTACTTTAACTTCTCTAGTTAATATCTCACCTTCGGAATCTATCATCCGCATACCTGTGATTTCACCGTCTGTAATTGAAGATAATGCCTGAGGCTTTTCGAACAAAAATAAAGCTTGGCCAGTGGTACCATCTTTACTCCTTGTCAGTCTTATTTCAGGCACTACTGGTTCGTCGGTTCCCTCATAAAATTGTATTTTTGCAGTTTTATTTGCTGTCATGATATTCAGTTAATAATTTTTTATCTTAGGAAATATTTTTCATATTCGTTTGTAATTATTTTATAAAACATTATTTATTAACTCCAGGATCCTCTCATCATATTTTTTATCGGTTAGATCCAATACTTTTATATTTGTTTTGCCAACCTTTTCAAATTCATAACACTTATCGTAATAATCTAGAACTGATCTACAAACTAAGTCCCATTTCTCATTATTAATTGATTCCAGAGCTAATTTTGTTCTTTGCGGTCCTAATCTTTTTTTTATCCTTAATACAGATTCTTTTAGTTCTTCTTTCTTGAAAACACTATAAGTATCTATCAATTCATCTAACCTGTTTGATTCACTTCTTAAAATTTCAATTCTCCTAGAATTTTTCATCTGTTTGAAGAATTCATGAGGAATTTTGCATTTACCAATATTTGCACTTTCAGCTTCTACAAAAATATTACTAGAGCTTTTAAATGAATTTAATTTTTCTGCAATTATATTTTCAAAGTGTTCATTTGATGGTTGTTCTTTCATTCCTAAACCTCCAAATGTACTTCCTCTATGACAAGCAAATCCTTCAAGATCAATAGTTTGATATTTATATTTTTCGAGTAATGACAACAATCTTGTCTTCCCTGTTCCTGTTTTTCCTCCTATAACTACTATATTCAACTTTTTTGAGAAACTATCTAATACCCATTTTCTATATATTTTGTATCCTCCCTTAAGTATTATTGAATTTAATTTATATTTATCTAGTAGCCAAGCAATGCTTTGTGATCGCATTCCCCCTCTAGAGCAATATATTCTGATAAAAAATTCATTATTTTTATTAGGAATAGTTTTATGAGATTCAATACTCATAAATAAATTATCAAGAAGTAATTCCATTTTTTTTTCAAAAAATTTTAATCCTTCTATTACTGCTTTTTTTCTTCCCTCTTTTTTATAAATCGTACCAATTATAGATCTCTCATCATTATCAAATAGTGGAATGTTAATAGAATTAGGCAGGTGTCCTTTATAATATTCACTCGGGCTTCTAACATCTATAAGTGGTCCTTGAAAACTTCTAAATTTCTCTAGTTCTTTTCTTTTGAAATACATGGATAGTTTTTATTTTTTTAAATTAATGTTTTAAAATGAATAACAAAGAACAAGATAACAATAATAATGTTACATTAGATCTGATAAAAAAATTTGTAGATTCTAATCAAAGAAAAAGAATAAATTTATTAACTCAAATAGAATCTGAAGTCGAAAATATTTTTAATCTTGGCCCAACACTGTTTGATAATTTTGATAGAGATGGAGATGATTGGGCCGCTGGTTGGATATTGCAAGTTTTTAAAAAATTTAAGCCTGAATTCTTTGAAAACTCTAAATTCAATAATTGGTTTAATACATATTCAGATATTGATATTAATTATGATGATTTGCAATTGACGTTGGTTGAGCAAAAATTTGAAGAGGCAGATAGATTAACTAGTTCCTATTTACGTAAATTAGCTGGAAAATTAGCTGAAAAACGTGGATATGTTTTCTATAGTGAAGTTAGAAATATGTCATGTAAAGATCTAGAAACATTAGATAGGTTATGGACTATATATTCTAATGGTAGATTTGGATTCTCAATTCAGGCAAAGATATTAAAATCAGTAGGGAAAAAATATGAATTAATGTGGCCGAAAATAGGTTGGAAAAAAGAGGGCTTATGGACTAGATATCCAGGATCTTTTTGCTGGTCATTGGACGCTCCTGATGGACATATGCCTTTGGTAAATCAACTAAGAGGAGTAAGGCTTATGGACTCTATCCTAAGGCATCCTGCTATTGCAGAGAGACATAATAATATTCTTTAAAATGAGGTATTTAATAAGTTAAAATTAAGACAGTATGAAAATATTATTATGTCCTTATTTCGGGGCAAAAATATTTTAAAAAAATTTTTTAAAAGACCAAGGATTAACTGGTCAAACTACGAATTCGAATCATCATTACAGTTAAATGAATTTGTTGATCAATTATTAGAACCTATTGAAAATTCGAAATCAAGCTATCTTATAAAACTTGGTTTACATGAAGCTCTTGTTAACGCAGTAAAACATGGAAATAAATTAGATCCTAAAAAAAATATTAGAGTAAGAAGAATAATTACTCCTAATTGGTGTGTTTGGCAAATTCAAGACCAAGGTAATGGTCTAGAAATAAAAAAAAGAGACTATAAATTACCAAAAAAAATTAGTAGTGTAAGCGGGCGTGGCCTTTACATTATTAATGAGTGTTTTGATGACATTAGATGGAGTAGTAAAGGTAATAGACTTCAGTTGGCTTTAAAAAGATGATTTTTACTTGGGCATGGTTGATCTACGTTAATTTCTTTTAACCATTTAATACTTTCTTCTATATACTCAATAGTTTCTTTTTCATTACATGAAATAATTAAATGGCATAATCCAGCCGAAATTAGTTCTGCAGATCTTTTATATTTATTTCCTTTATCTTTATGCCAATTAGAATGATCAATTTTTAGTTTTTCATTAAGGCTTTGAACAAGCTGAATAGTATCTTTATCCCAATAGGTCATAGAATTTTTTATTTACTTTACAGCAGACCATACTTTGGTCATAAAAAAGGAATTTGATTTTACATCTTTAAACCCTATTTCCTCTATTTTAGAATCTATATCCTCTTTTATGTAATCAAAATAAAAAGGTTCATGAAAAGATTTATAGAAGTTTTCCATTACGGATATAAAATCAGGTGAATCACTTATTTGAATTGAATCGGCTAATACTAATATTCCCCCAGGCTCAAGAACTCTAAAAAATTCATTTAATACTTTTGCTCTAATTGTTCTTGGTAATTCATGAAATAAGTAAACACAAGAAATGCATTGAAAACTATCATTTTCAAAAGGTAATTCTTCAGCATTACCTTTTATTAATTCAATTAAATCTCCATCTAAATCTGAAACATATCTGCTTGCCTCTTTTAAATATGAATCAGATAAATCAATTCCTGTAATTTTTTCTTTAGGAAATGCGGCTCTTAATTGTTTTAATGTTCTTCCTGAACCTGTAGCTACATCAAGTATTTTTATAGAGCTTTTTTTTCTATCACTAAAATTTTTAAGTCCTTCTTTTATTGGCTTAATTATTCTTCTCCTCATTGAGTCAGCACTTCCATTGAAAAGTATCTCTACTTGTAGGTCATAAATGCTAGCTGAAAAATCTGATAAATAACCATCTGTTTGATGATGAAAATTTCTCAAGTAATATTGTGGATAATTATCTTTATCAATTGATTTTGGCAGATCATCAAAGTTTTGTTTTCTGCGTCTATCCCAGGTATTAGGCATGTCGAGCCAAATTTTAGGATACTGAGTTAGATATCTAAGCCATGGCTCGTCAAATAATAATTTTTTTGGATATATATTGTTTTCTGCATCATTCCAATCTTCTTCTCTTAAAATATCCATTGAATTTTGGATTTGCATTAGTAGATCCTTATCTATATCAAAATTTTCAAGCCTCGAATCGGGAAGAATAAAATTCATTAATCTTGAACTAATCTGCTTGTGAGCGAAACCTGCAATGCTTTTACTTTGTTGTAGCGTTTTATATGCAATTTTTGAAATAGATTCCCTAGCCATTTTTCAATTAATATATATATATTCCAACAAAAAAAAAATCAATTTGAGAATATTTTGTGATATTTCTCAAATTGATTGATTTAAACTAATAAATTTTTTAAATTATGCATCGTAATACATGAAGAATTCATGTGGATGAGGCCTTTGTCTTAGTTGTTGTACCTCTTCGTATTTTATATCGATGAAGTTATCAATAAAATCTTCAGTAAATACTCCACCGGCTAATAAATAATCCTTATCTGCTTTTAGTGCATTAAGTGAGTCATTTAGAGATGAGGGTACTGTATCAATTTTGGCAAGTTCATCAGCTGGGAGTTCAAATAAATCAACATCTACTCCATCACCAGGATCAATTTGATTTTTAATTCCATCAATACCAGCAAGCATCATTACAGAAAATGCTAAGTAAGGATTTGCAAGTGCGTCACCTGATCTGAATTCTAATCTTTTAGCTTTAGGGCTTGGACCTGTTAAAGGTATTCTTACTGCAGCTGATCTATTACCCTCAGAATAAACTAGATTTACAGGTGCTTCGAATCCTGGAACCAATCGTTTATAACTATTTGTAGTTGGGTTGGTAAATGCTAAGAATGATGGAGCATGCTTAAGTATGCCTCCGATATACCATCTTGCAGTTTGAGATAAATTTGCATATGCTCCTTCACCAAAAAATAGTGGCTGACCACTCTTCCATAAACTTTGGTGAACATGCATTCCAGTTCCATTATCGTTAAATACAGGCTTAGGCATAAACGTTGCAGTTTTCCCATATTTTTTAGCAACATTCCTGACAACGTATTTATAAGTCATTACGTTATCAGCAGAATTTATTAATGAATCGAATTTCATTCCAAGCTCGTGTTGACCGGCACCAGCAACTTCATGGTGATGCTTTTCAGTGGGTATGCCTAATTCACCCATTAAAAGTAGCATTTCAGATCTGATGTCTTGCGCAGTATCATTTGGAGAAACTGGGAAATAACCTTCTTTGTATTGGATCTTGTATCCTAAATTTCCACCTTCTTCAACTCTTCCGGTGTTCCATGGAGCTTCAATTGTATCAACACTGTAAAAGCAAGAACCTTCTTTTGAGTCGTATCTCACATCATCAAATAAGAAGAATTCTGGTTCAGGTCCAAAAAATGCTGTATCTGCAATCCCTGTAGATTCTAAGTACTTTAAAGCCTTTTGAGCTAAAGATCTTGGGCATCTATCATAAGGCTCTCCACTTCTAGGCTCTTGGATAGAACAAATCATACTTAGAGTTTTATGTTTGTAAAAAGGATCTATCCATGCTGTACTTGCATCGGGAACCATTGACATATCGGAAGCATTAATTGCTTTCCAACCTCTTATTGATGAACCATCAAACGCTAGACCTTCTGTAAATGAATCCTCTTCTATCATGTCTGATGTAAGAGTTAAATGTTGCCATTTACCATGGATGTCTGTGAATTTTAAATCGATGAGTTCAATTCCTTCATCTTTAATTTGACTTAAAACATCTTGTGGAGACTTAGACATAACTTTTGAGATACCTTCTATGAAATTAATAACTTGATGATTCTTATTATGTATCAACCGTAACTTTTTTGAACACTTGATGCTTTCTTTGAGTGTTTCAACTCATAACTTTAATAATTATTTACTTAATTATTTAAATTGAATTAATTTCTATAAAAAAATATCGCTTAAGCGACGATATTAGTCTAATTTAAAAGTAATTGAATGTAATTCTTTGACAGAAGCAAAACTTATTCCGGCTTTAAATAAAGAGAATTTATCTCATTTTTCAAAGACTTATGTTCCATCTAGACTTTTATTAGGACCTGGACCTTCAAACGCACATCCAGAAGTCTTAAGCGCTCTTTCTTTAAATCCCATAGGTCATTTAGATGAGGCGTATATCTCATTGATGTCTGACGTTCAGCAACTTTTAAGGTATACCTGGCAGTGCAATAATCGTCTTACACTCCCAATGAGCGGCACTGGTAGTGCAGCCATGGAAGCTTCAATAGCTAATTTTATTGAAGAAGGTGAAAAAATCCTTATTGCTAAAAAAGGATATTTTGGAGATAGATTAGTTGATATGGCAACTAGATATAAAGCTCGAGTTTCTTTTATTGAAAAACCATGGGGTGAAGCTTTTACTTATGAGGAAATTAAGTATGAAATAGAGACAAAAAAACCCGCTATTTTTGCTATTGTCCATGCTGAAACATCAAGTGGTGTTTTACAACCACTTGATGGTATTGGGGATATTTGTAGAAAAAATAATTGCTTGTTTTTAGTTGATGCTGTTACTTCACTTGGTGCTTTAGAATTATTGATAGATGAATGGAAGATTGATCTAGCATACAGTTGTAGTCAAAAAGGATTAAGTTGTCCCCCTGGATTAAGTCCTTTTACAATGAATAAAAGAGCTGAAGAAAAACTAGGCTCAAGAAAAACAAAAGTACCTAACTGGTATTTGGATTTATCTCTATTAAATAAATATTGGGGTTCTGATCGTGTTTACCACCATACTGCTCCAGTAAATATGAATTTTGCGATTCGTGAAGGTTTACGATTAATTGCGAATGAGGGTTTAGAAAATGTTTGGAATAGACATAATACTAATGCAAAGAAATTGTGGAATGGTTTAGAAAGTCTTGGAATGGAATTACATGTAGCAGAGGATTATAGATTGCCAACTTTAACCACAGTTAAAATACCTCCAGCAGTTGATGGGGATGGTTTTAGAAATCATCTCTTAAAAAACTTTGGAATTGAGATAGGAAATGGACTTGGAGAATTATCCGGAAAGGTTTGGCGTGTAGGGCTTATGGGTTTTAATTCATGTGAGGAGAATGTTGATAGATTATTAAACCTATTTGATACCGAGCTAAAGAAATTTTCTATTTTTGAGTCCTCAACTTTTTGAACCAAATCTGTAAAATTTGACTGCATTCATCTTCTAGGATACCTCCTATTATTTCCATTTTGTGATGGGCACTTTCATGTTTTGATAGGTCAATTGAACCCCCTAATCCACCTCTTTTCTTATCGTAAGCCCCGAAAATTACTTTCCCCATCCGTGCTTGAATTAGTGCAGCGGAACACATAGTACAAGGTTCTAAATTTGTGATAATAGTACATTCATTAAATCTCCAATCATTTTTTATTAGAGATGCCTGCCTAAGTGCCATTATCTCAGCATGACCTAATGGGTCTTTATTTATATTTCTTCTGTTAACCCCTCTCCCGATACATCTTCCTCTCTCATCTAAAATTATTGAACAGATTGGTAGCTCAACCTTCCCAATTTCTTTGGATCTTCTTAATATTGAATTCATCCACAAAGTGTATTTTAAATTATTTGTTTTTTTTTGTTGTTCTTCATAACTATTTCCATTTTCAAAAATATATCTCATTTACCAAGATTGAGAATAGAATTATTAATAGATATCTTATCTGATGGCTCAAGAATTAATTAATAATAAAGATATATATTTCCCCTCAAATTCAGGGACTAATGACAAATTGATTACTCTTCTGAATAGAGCAAGTCAAACTCTTTGTGACTGGTTCTCTAAAGCTGATAAAAATGGTCCTTTACCTTTTGATGAGAGTTTCAATTGTATTATGCCTGCGGAAGATGGTAACTCTGAAGAAGACTTGTTTTCTGAGATTGAATCTCTTTTGAATAATTCTTTTAATCCCGTTCATCCTGGCTCCCTAGCTCACCTTGATCCCCCACCTTTAATTTTCTCTATTTTGGGAGATTTAATTGCTGCTGGTTTAAATAATAATCTTCTCGCTTACGAGTTATCACCAAGTATAACCTTGCTTGAGGAATCATTATGCAAATGGTTTGCCAAGAAAATAGGGTTTAATGATTTCTCAGGAGGTATAGCTGCTAGTGGAGGTACATTAAGTAATCTGAATGCACTTATTGCAGCTAGAAATAATGCTGGATTAGGTACGAATCCTAATTCTGTATTACTTCTTAGTGAAGATGCTCATTCTTCTTTCGTTAAATGTATAAGAGTAATGGGTCTTGATATTAAGAATCTTGTCAGAATTAAAACTGATAGTCAAGGTCGAATGGATATAAACGATCTGAGAAACTCTTTAGATAAATGTTCAATAGAAAATAAAAAAATATTTGCTATTGTTGCCACCCTTGGGACAACTGTAAGAGGAGCAATTGATCCAATTAAAGAAATTAGTGAAATCTGTAAACAAAGAAACATATGGTTACATATCGATGGTTCAATTGGAGGGATTTTTGCTATTACTTCTATTCCAATAGAAGGTCTAAATAATATTAATCAGGCTAATTCGATAACGATAAATCCACAAAAAATCATTGGCATAACAAAGACTTCATCTTTGTTATTGGTTTCAAATATGAGTACTTTAGAAAATACTTTTAATACTGGACTACCATATATATCATCTAAAGAAAATATTATTAATAGAGGAGAAATAGGTATACAAGGTTCTAGACCTGCAGAGGTTATAAAACTATGGCTTGGGTTACGTTTTTTAGGTCTCAAAGGAATAGAAAATATATTAAATTCATCAATTAAAAGAAAAGATTTTTTTGTAAAAAATATAAGTAAAAATAAATTTGATATATATTCAGGTCCTCTTCATATTGTTTCATTCTTACCTAATAAACTTGAGCCAAATGACTCAGATGCATGGACTCAAAATAAAGTAAATGAACTAATTAACAATAATTTTATGCTTTCTAGACCAAGATTTAAAGGTAAATATTTTTTACGGGTTGTCATGGGAAATTACAATACAAAGGATTCTCATATTGAAGAACTTTTGAGACTTCTAGATGCTTAACTAATGAATATGGGAAGACCAAAAATTATTGCAATAATAACAGGGTTTGTCTCTATAGCTATTTGCATTGCTTATTTACTATTAATAACTATCTTTGATTTCAGAACTTATCTAAATGATCAATTATCCAATATTAATTAGTATATGGAGGTAAACTTTTATTTGATTTAAAATATTTTTTCATTTCAATTTTTGAAATAGCTTCTTTTACGAAATTATTTAAAATGTCTTCTCTTTTACTTATTCTATAGATCTTATCTACTACTCCTTGAATTCCTCCATCTCCCCAATCTTGACCATTTTTAAAATATTCAATCAAACTTAGTCCTACTATTTTTATTAACCAGCCTGCTGTAACTGCTTGTATAGATTTAGATAATATTATTTTAGTCAAGCTTGTAGCTAAAGCAGAAGAAAGAATTGCAAGACCACCTTTTAGTATGCCTTGTTTAGCCAATGCGCTTAGCAATGAAGTCGCCAAATCTTTTGCATCTTTTTTTGTAAGCTTTATTTCATATATCTTTGATAACTCCATTATCATTTGAAGGTTTACGGAGGTAGTAGTAAGAAAATCAACAGCTGGTAGTGGATTAACTAATATCACTCCTCCTGTTATCCACATATATTTATTAATCACTTTATTTGACATTAAATATCTTTGTTCTTGTACGAAATTTTTACTTTTAATACCTAACTTATTTGAACGAAAAAGAATATTATCCGCCAATAACTCTTCACCATTATTATCGAGGGTTTCAATTATTTCTCTAAATAAACCTCCCACCTCTGGAACTAAATTTAAAGCATCTGATTTTGTATAGATAGATTCTTGAGGTACTGCAATTGTTTGAACGACTGAAATTTTATTTTTTCTAGCCGATGTTATAGAAATTATATTTTCTTTGATAAGGTTATTTTCATCTCTAGACCTTAAATCACATTTATTTAGAACTATTATTATTTTTTTCCCTAATTTTAATAATTCTTTAATTAAATAGTTTTCGTATTTATTTATATCCTGATCTAACACAAAAAGAACTAAGTCAGAATTTGATGCTTGTATAATTGTTGCTTTTTCTCTTTCTTCTCCTAATTTAGATGGTTCGAATAAACCAGGAGTATCAACTATATTAATGTTTCTTTTTAAAATTGGTATACGAATTTTATAGCTATTAATTTGCTTAGTTGTCCCTATTTTTGCTGAGGTTTGTCCGACAATATTTTTCAATAAGCATCTTGCTATAGATGTTTTTCCTGAGGAACCTGCTCCAAAAAGAGTAACTTTATAATCTCCTGTTGTTAATTGGGACTCTAGTTTATTTTTTTGGTAATTTAACAATTCAGCTTTTACTTTATCGTTAATTTTTTTGTTAATTTTCTCGACTCCCTCCAAACTTAACTTGGCAGCACCATAAGTATTTTTGAATGAAAGTGTATTTTTTTTATTTTTATATATAACTTTATAAACTATTTTTTTAAATAATTTTTTATCAATAGTATAAAAAGTAAAAATAATTATAGTTAAAAATAAAAGAGTATAAATATTTACTATTCTTACAAATATAGAAAATAAAATATAAAGAAATAATATCAATACTACATACTTTATATACTTTAATTTTAAGTAATCCATCTTATCGGTTATTTTTAAAAATGTTATACAGTAAAATAATGAAACCAATATTAATAGATATATCAGCAATATTAAATACTGGAAAATTTATAATATTTAAATTAATAAAATCCACTACAAAACCTTTATATATTCTATCTATACCATTACCAATAGTTCCTCCTAGAATAAAGCTATAAGAATATAGATCGAATAAGTTTAAAGTATTCTTCCTAAATATCAAATAAATAAGTAATATAGAAAAAAAAATACTTATTAAAGATAAAAATACTCTACTACCACTAAATATGTTAAATGCTGCCCCGTAATTTTTTACAAAGTCTAATTTGAATAAAAGAAAATCTTTATTTAAAAAATTTTTATGATTATAAAATATTAAATATTTCGTAAACTGATCTATTACAACAATGAAAATACTTAATGAAAAAAAATATAATTTTGTTTGTATTTTATTAATCATTACTTGTTATGTTTTAAAAGTTCTATAGGTTTAATAAGTAATAAAAGTGGAAAAAGCATTAAAAAATGATATCCAATCTTACCTAATGAGTATTTCCCTAAATTATATAAAAATAAATTAAATTGACTGTACAACATTATTTGTATAAAGTTGTAAAAAATACCAGTTAAATGCATAGCAAATATTGCTATTAATCCATTTTTTAAAAAGTTACTAACGTTTATTTTATTTCTATTGTTTAAATTATCAATTATTTTTATTAATGGATAATAGCCTAATAAATAACCAAAATTTGGAGTGAGCAAATAACCCATTGAGCCTCCTTGATGAAAGACAGGAACTATAAATAATCCCAAAATTATATAAATAGAAAATGCTCTGAAAACAACTTTTTTATGGAATATAAGTGTTAATAAAATTACGGTTGGAATTTGCCATGTGATAGGCAACTCAAAGTTATTACTAGTTTTATAGATAAAAGGTAGTGGAATATAAACAGGTATCATTGATGTTATTACAAGTGATTGAAGACTCACCAGTATCTCAACTAATTTATAAAAATTGAGCATTAATATAAATTCTATTTATAAACTTCTTAATGCAACAATTGGATCTAATTTAGAAGCTCTTTTTGCAGGTAAAACGCCAAAGATTAAACCTATTGATCCTGAAATGATCATGGTGGAAAAAGTAGTTGTAATTCCTACCGATGCAGGAAGTGGTGTTATCAGAGATAAAAGAAAAACACCTGATAATCCCGTTGTTGTTCCAATTAATCCTCCAATTGTAGATAAAATCAATGCTTCAATTAAAAATTGAATTAATATATCTGACTGTTTAGCTCCTATTGCTTTTCTAAGTCCAATCTCTTCAGTTCTTTCGCTTACAGAAACTAGCATAATATTCATGATTCCTATGCCTCCAACCACTAAAGATACTGCCCCAATACCAGCCAATAAAAACGTTAGTCCACTTGTTATGTTGGTTACTATATTCAGCGCATCTTCTTGTGATCTAACCGCAAAGTCATCATCTCTGATTATTTTATGTCTTTGCCTTAATAGGTTAGTAATCTGAAATTTAGCGGCACTAGTTGCATTTTTATTTATCGCTTCAACACTAATGAAGCTTAAACTTACTCCATATGTCGGGTCCTTCCCTGTAATCCTATTGACCATGGTGGTTAATGGAATATAAGCATTTTTATCTTGATTACTTCCAAATACAGCACCTTTGGGTTTTAATATTCCGATAATTTCGTAAGTATGGTCTTTAATTCTGATTTTTTTTCCTAGTGATGAAGATTTATCCTTAAAAAATTCGTCTTTTAGATCAGGACCTATCACAACATAACTTCTTGCACTATTAACATCACTTTTTGATAAAAATCTACCCTTATCTACTTCAAAGCTTCTTACTTCAAGAAATTCAGGAGTAACTCCAGCTATTGATATATTTAAACTTTTAGAATTTGATTGCACTATTTCGTTTGCAGAGATTTGAGGAGCTACTTTTTTAACTGTTGGTACTTGGTTGCTTATTGCTATTGCATCTTCTAAAACTAGATTTTTAGGAAATGAAATACCTCTTCTTCTTGTGTCATTATTTCCGGGAACAATGAATAAAACATTGGCACCTAAATTACTTAATTGGTTCTTTGCTAATGTTTGAGCTCCTCGACCAAGTCCAACAAGTGTAATAACTGAGGCATTTCCTATTATTATTCCAAGCATTGTTAACGAACTTCTCAATTTGTTCGAAACTAAAGTTTTTGTTGCCATGCCTAAGGCTTCTTTTATTGAAATATTCCTAGACATATTTGTATTTATCTATTACATCATCATCTTCAATTTGTCCCATGTATATAACACCTTCATTAAGTTGTAGTGTAATAAGATCGCCATTGCATATTTGATGATTATCCATATTTTCTAAATTACAAATTGTAGAAATCTTTTTATTATTTTTGTTAAAAAAAGCATAAACATCATTTACATTTTGGTTGGTAACAATGCCGGCAATATTTTTACTCAGTGGAATATTTTTCATTAATTCCTTCGGAACAAATAAAATTTCTCCTGGGCAAATTAAGGATATATCAAGATTATTTTTAATTATTCTTGCTTTACCTGTAACACCGATTTCCCCTATTGAAATTCCTCTTGATACAATCTTTCTTACTAAACCGACTTTTATTAAATCTGTAGAGCCGCTAATTCCAGTTAATGTACCTGCGGTTTGAACTACTAAATCTCCTTGATTTAGGATCCCCATCTCTTGGGCAATTTGCATAGCTAAACTAAAAGTTTTTGCTGTTCTTTCATCATTTTTAACTACTATTGGAGTAACTCCCCAAACAAGTTGCAATCTTCTCGCTACACTTCTTTCTGTAGTAGTTGCCAAGATAGGTGTTGGTGGCCTGAACTTACTTACATTTCGAGCGGTAGAACCTGATTTAGTTAAAGGGATTATAGCTCCTGCATCAAGTTGTCTAGCTATATTACTTACTGCTGCGCTAATAGCATTTGGGATCGTACTAGGTAAGTGACTTTCAATAGCCTTGAGTGGATAATCCCTTTCAATTCTTCTTGCTATGGTTGCCATCGTTTCAACTGCTTCTACAGGATAATCGCCAACTGCAGTTTCGTTTGAAAGCATTACAGCATCAGTACCATCCAGAATTGCATTCGCAACATCACTAACTTCGGCCCTAGTTGGTCTTGGGTTAGAAGCCATAGAATCAAGCATTTGAGTCGCTGTAATTATTGGGATACCTAATGAATTAGCTTTTCTAATTAACTCCTTTTGTAAAAGAGGAACTTCTTCAGCAGGCATTTCTACTCCCAAATCACCTCTTGCAACCATAACCCCATCACATAAGGGTAATACTGTATCAATCTGATCAATTGCTTCAAATTTTTCTATTTTTGCGACTACAGGAGTTGAATGTCCATTTTTGTTTATCAAATCTTTTATTTCATTTATATCAGATGGATTTCTTACGAAACTTAGTGCTACCCAATCAACTCCTTCAGATAAACCAAATTTTAGATCCTCTCTATCTTTCTCTGTTAATGCTTTTACTGATAATTGAACATCTGGGAAATTAACACCTTTATTGTTTGAAAGAACCCCTCCCACAGTTACCATACAATCCAAATTATTAGCTTTTGTATCAACTTTTTCTACAATCATTTCTATTTTCCCATCATCTAAAAGTATTCTTTTCCCCTCGCAAACTTCTTGAGAAAGTTTGTCGTAGGTCACATTTGCGATTGTATTTGTACATTCGACTTCATTTGATGTCAGTGTAAATTTATCCCCTTTTTTAACTTTTACTGGCCCATCTTTAAAGCGCCCTAATCGTATTTTAGGTCCTTGAAGATCTTGCAATATTCCAATATCTATATCTAACTTTTTTGATACTTCCCTTATGGTTTTTATTCTCTCAGCATGATCCTTATGATCTCCATGTGAGAAATTTAATCTGAATGTGGTTACTCCAGCCTTAATTAAATTTGTAATTATCTCTTCAGATTGAGTTGCAGGGCCAATAGTTGCTACTATTTTTGTTCTTCTTTTTAAATCAATATTCGACATATATAGATAATATTGCTAGATATAAATAAATTTACCATACCCAAAGTTAGTTATTTAAGTCATGGATTTTAAAACTTATCAGAAAAAAGCAAGAGAAACAGCACAATATCCAGATTTAGGTTCAAATAATATTTATCCAACTCTCGGTTTAGTGGGAGAGGCTGGTGAAGTGGCAGAAAAAGTGAAAAAGGTCATAAGAGATAAAAATGGAATATTTGATAACGAATCAAAATTAGGTATTAAAAAAGAGTTAGGAGATGTTTTGTGGTATGTATCAAATCTTTGTACAGAATTAAATTTCAATTTAGAGGATGTTGCATTACAAAACCTTGAAAAATTAAAATTAAGAGCTGCTAAAGGCAAGATAAGAGGTTCCGGAGATAATAGATAAATTCAGCTATAACCTAGGCTTGCATACTGGAGATTTGTAATTAAATTTTGAATAACATTTAAAAGTAAAAAAGCTAACAAAGATGAAATATCAAATCCACCTATTGGAGGGATAATACCTCTAAAAATGTTTAAATAAGGATCTGTGATAGAAGTTAATGCAGATAAAACACCGTTACTCCAATCAATACCTGGAAACCATGTAAGTAAAATTCTTATTATCAATATGAAAGAATAAATTGATAAAGTTTGACCCAGAACTGCAAAAATCTCAGTTAACATTATATTGTCTTAATTTTAATACATACTAACATTTACTTATTATTGCTGCTTACTGTTACCCCCTCCTATATTTGAGAGATATTCATTACTTACAGCAAAAGTTTGAAAAAACTTTTCTGATAATGATAGCCAATATGATCTACCATCTTTTTGCTTCCGTTTGATGATGAATTTCTTTTCTAATAATTCTTTTATATGATCATAAGCACCTGAACCTCGGAGAAGTATAAGATCCGATTGCAGGATCTTTTTTTTGATCGCAATAGTTGCCAATGTCCTTAATTCGGATGTTTTCAAATCAGAAGGAAGTAAATCATCAACGAATTCATTAAGACTAGATTTTAGTTCGAGAGAAAAACTGTTATTAACTGCATTTAATTCGATAGCTGAGTTCGGATTAGAGTATTTATTTTTTAAATCTTTAATTGCATCATTTATTGAGTTTATATCAGAATTAGTAATTTCTGAAAGATCCTTTTTTGTTATCGGTCTGCCTTTCAAATATAGAACAGCTTCAACTTTAGTAACTAGATCTATATCAGATATTGGCGTGGTGTTTAGATCAGATTGATTGATTTTAATTACCGAAATCTTTCCTAATCTACCTTAAATTTAATCTGATGCACCAAGGAATAATTTATATGTATCGTTTTGAGTTTCATCCCAGAATTTATAGCCTAGAATTCTTACAAATTTATTCCACTCTGAAATCTCATTTTTATCGATCAAAACTCCAATAACAATTTTCCCTACATCAGCTCCATAATTCCTGTAGTGAAATACACTTATAGACCAATTTGATTTCATATTGTTTAGGAAATTTATTAATGCGCCAGGCTTTTCAGGAAACTCAAATCTGTATAAAAGTTCAATAAAGTTTCTATATTCCATCTCTTTAAAGTTCTTTGGTAATCTTCCACCTACCATATGTCTGAGATGATTTTTAGATAATTCATCATCACTTATGTCAATAAATGAGTACTCAGAATTTCTAAATACATTTAAAAGATTTTTTTTATCATTTAAACCATAGACTTGAACCCCTACAAAGATCTGTGCATTCTTAGAATTCGACATCCTATAGCTAAATTCAGTTAAATTTCTATTATCAAGTAACTTGCAAAAATCAATCAGACTACCAGCACGTTCAGGAATTTCAATAGCCATCATTACTTCTTTACACTCTCCTAGTTCTGCTCTTTCTGCTACAAATCTAAGCCTCTCAAAATTCATATTTGCACCACATGCAATCGCAACCATTTTTCTATTTAAATGATTTGAATTTAAGATATCTTTTTTCATTCCTGCTATTGATAAGGCACCTGCGGGCTCTAGTATTGATCTAGTATCCTCAAAAACATCTTTTATAGCGGCACAGATTTCATCGGTGTTAACCCTAATCATCTTATCTATATATTTTCTGCCAATATCAAAAGTATTTTTACCAATTTTTTTAACCGCGACTCCATCTGCAAATTGACCTACAGAAGATAGTTCCACAATTTTTTCTTCTTCCAAAGATTTCGACATAGCGTCTGCATCTTCTGGTTCTACGCCAATTATTTTTACATCAGGCCATATCTTTTTAACGTATAAGGATATACCTGATATCAATCCCCCACCACCTACAGCAATATAAATTGCATAAGGTTTTTCCTTAAGTTGCTGTTCAAGTTCAATAGCTATAGTTCCTTGTCCTGCTATTACTTCTGGATCATCAAAGGGATGAATAAAGCATAAATTTCTTTCTTGGCTAATCCTTATTGCCTCTTTGTAAGATTCATCATAGTTATCGCCATATAATATAACTTTTGCTTTTAAATTTTTTACTGCATTAACTTTTACTAGAGGTGTGGTAATGGGCATTAATATGGTTGCTTGGCAATTTAACTTAAGGGCACTAAGTGCAACCCCTTGAGCATGATTACCAGCACTAGAAGTAATTACTCCCTGAGCAAGCTGCGAATTAGTGAGCTTACTCATTTTGTTATAGGCACCTCTTATTTTGAATGAAAATACATCTTGAAGATCTTCTCTTTTTAGAAAAACTTCATTATTAAGTGAATTACTTAAATTATGAGCTCTCTCTAGTGGTGTTTTTTTTGCAACTTCATAGACTTCAGCTTGAAGTATTTTTTCAAAATAATCATTCATATATATATTTTTAGCATTAATTATTAATCTAATAAAACATTACATGATCTATTTCAAAAAAAATACTCATTTTGCACCTTGGCGTTTTAGATTATATAGATACCAATTTTTGTTAAATGCTTTTAAGTGAGTTAAGTCATCCAAATCAACTTCATGGCTTAACAGTTTCACAATTAGAGGAAATTGCTTGTCAAATTAGAGAAAGACATCTTCAGGTAGTATCCACTAGTGGAGGACATCTTGGTCCTGGATTAGGTGTAGTTGAGTTGACATTGGCTTTATATCAAACTCTTGATCTTGATGTTGATAAAGTTGTTTGGGATGTAGGACATCAAGGCTACCCTCATAAATTAATTACAGGACGTTTCAGTCAATTTGATTCTCTAAGGCAACAGAATGGAGTCGCTGGATATCTAAAAAGAAGTGAAAGTAAATTTGATCATTTTGGTGCTGGACATGCAAGTACCTCTATTTCTGCTGCTTTAGGGATGGCTATAGCTAGAGATAGAAAAGGTGAGAATTATAAATGTGTTGCTGTTATTGGAGATGGAGCACTAACTGGAGGAATGGCATTAGAAGCTATAAATCATGCAGGTCACTTACCAAATACCCCTTTAGTTGTAGTATTGAATGATAATGACATGTCTATTTCACCTCCGGTTGGAGCTCTTTCATCTTACTTAAATAAGGTAAGAGTAAGTCCACCATTACAATTTTTATCAGATAGTGTTCAAGAAAGTGTAAAAAATATTCCCTTAATTGGTAAGGATATCCCAGAAGAACTCAAAAATATTAAAGGAAGCGTTAGACGATTATCTGTACCTAAGGTTGGAGCTGTATTTGAAGAACTTGGATTTACATATATGGGTCCAATTGATGGTCATGATATTAGCAACTTAGTTAAGACCTTTAATGCTGCCCATAAACTTAAAAGACCTGTACTTGTTCATGTTGTTACAACAAAAGGGAAGGGTTACCCATATGCAGAAGCTGATCAGGTTGGATATCATGCACAGTCTGCATTTGATCTTACAACCGGGAAATCTCTTCCATCAAAGAAACCTAAACCTATTAGTTACAGTAAAATATTTGGTCAAACCTTATTAAAAATATGTGAGCAAGATAGCAAAGTCGTTGGTATTACAGCTGCAATGGCTACAGGTACTGGTTTAGATATATTGCAAAAAAATATCCCTGATCAATATATCGATGTAGGAATAGCGGAACAACATGCAGTTACTCTCGCGGCAGGAATGTCTTGCGATGGTCTTAAACCTGTTGTAGCTATTTATAGTACTTTTCTTCAACGTGCTTTCGACCAATTAATTCATGATGTAGGGATACAAAATTTACCTGTATCATTCGTACTTGATAGAGCTGGGATAGTTGGAGCTGACGGTCCTACTCACCAAGGTCAGTACGATATCAGTTATATGAGATCTATACCTAATTTTGTATTGATGGCTCCAAAGGATGAGTCTGAATTACAGAGAATGTTAATAACTTCAATAAACCATAATGGTCCTACAGCTCTAAGAATACCCAGAGGCTCTGGATTAGGAGTGGCTGTAATGGATGAGGGTTGGGAACCTTTGAATATAGGCGAAGCTGAAATACTTGAAGAAGGAGAAGATATTTTAATTATTGCTTATGGTTCAATGGTCGCATCAGCTATCGAAACAGCAAAGATCCTAAAAAATATGAACATAAATGCAAGCATTGTTAATGCAAGATTTGTTAAACCTCTCGATAAAAATCTTATTATGCCTTTAGCAAGTAGGATTCAAAAAGTAGTAACCATGGAAGAAGGAACCTTAATAGGTGGATTTGGTTCCGCAATAGTTGAATTATTTAACGATAATGAAATAAACATTCCTGTATACAGAATAGGTATACCTGATGTTTTAGTTGATCATGCTTCACCTGATCAGAGTAAAGAAAAACTAGGACTTATGCCTGATCAGATGGCAGATAAAATTGTTGAGAAATTTAAGTTAGTTAATTAAAAATTTAATAGAAATTTAATAAATAAATATTTATAAAACACCTCGTGAGGCTAATCCTAAAATTGCTCCAATTCCGAAAATATGACCTAGGCAGTTAGCACCTACAACTGATGCGTGACTTAAACCACCATAGAATTTTGAATTGGGTATTTCAAAACCTTCATTAGGTTTTCTTATTGTTGCTCTAGCAATTGCATAAGCAAAAACATTACATGCAATCATTACGACGGCACACTTTGGAGACCAAGAAAAAGTTGCTGGATCTGCAGCTGCAAATAATGTAGTAAACATAAAAAATCGTTATTTTCATATATTCTCTAACACTTTTACCTAAAAAACACAAAATTGTAAAAGGTCTTAAGAGTTGTTTACTTCTAAGCTATTTAACAACTTTATAAATCCAAACAAAATAACAAAATCACTTAGAGTTAGGAATGATTCTGCAAAGCCATGCAAAAAGTCAACCTCAACTAGGGTTTTATCATAGTAATTTTGGGTGAAGATAGATACCAATATAGTTATGAATACGAATAAAACAGTTAACGAAAATCCTGTTTTTACAAAAATATTCATAAATTTGATTTTATATAAGTAAAACAAAAATATTGCATATGGAATTATTGATATTGCGAATAATAATGTGTTATCAATTGAACCTAATTTTTCTATAAATTTAAAAAATAAATCATTCATAAGTCTCTTTTCCTTTAAAAATTATTATCGCAGCTAAGGCTAATGTTGAATTTCCTATAAGTGTAAATATTCCTTGAAGTGATACTAGACCGTAAAGATTTTCTTGGTTGTCATAGATATGCCAGGCGATCGCACACATAGCACCTATTAAGTTTGGGACCATAGCGAGGCTTAACCAAAAAAATAAATTATATTTTTTATATGTAGAAATTTTGTTTATGACTAATATGGCAAAAATCCATTCTATTACTGATGAGATATGTATTAACCAAGTTCCAAATGATAATTCGTGCAAAATTTTATATTTTTTTCTTTAAAACATTAAGAACTTCTTTAGCATGATTTAAAGGTAAAACACTTATCCATCTATATGAAATTTCCCCTTCTGGAGAAATCAAAAAAGTATTTCTATCTGAAAATGGAGGAATCCAGGAACCATATTTATCGCTTATTACTCCTTCAGGATCAGATAATAAAGTATAGTTTATAGATTTTGCGCTGCAGAAACCTTCATGTGAATCTTGATTATCAGCACTAATCCCAACAATTTCGGCATTATATTTTGAAAAATCCTTTTTTAATTCAGAAAAACCTTTAGCTTCAAGAGTGCAACCTGCTGTAAAGTCCTTTGGATAAAAATACATAACAAGCCACTTACCTTGAAAATCATTTAATTCCCATATTTTTTTTGATTTTATGTTTTTATTAAAACCTTCTAATTGAAAATTTGGAGCGATATCTCCAACTTCTGGAGCAAAATCGAAAGCTTTTGCTGAATTACAATTAATTAGAAATATAAATAATATTAATATACTTACAACTAAATTTCTCATCAAATTTAGAATTTTTTTAGATCAACTCCATTTGATTTAGCAAATTTATCTAATCCCACTTTTTGTATAGATTTTAGTGCCTTGGTACTGATTTTTATATTTACCCATTTTTTCCCTTCTTCCCACCAAAGTCTCCTTTTTTGGAGATTAACTTGTTGCAATTTTTTTGTACGAATATGTGAGTGACTTACAGCCATCCCGTTATTAGCTTTTGCCCCGGTCAGTTCGCAAACTCTTGACATATTTATTGATTTGTATCTTTAAAAATTTTAACACATGACTCAATTTGTTGAATTAAGTAATTCTGAAATTAATTCGGCATTATTATTTTGTAAATTAATTATCTGTTGTTGATCTAATCCACCAACGGAAAGCTTAGCCATATCGTAAACATGATTTGCTATTTTTGATGCCAATGGATTCTCAATAGGATCTTTTTCATCAATAATTATTTTGCTACCTGTAATTTTTTTTAGACCAACAATAAGTGGATGTTCTTTGTTAATTAAGAGCACATGATATTCAGGCAAGCCAGGCATCTTTTGTTCCATGTATGCTCCCATATCATTAATTCTTCTCATTTGTTCTGGAAGCAAAATCATCGCTGGTGGAGCATCTTTACTTGAAAGTGACTGCACTTTAACTGTTACTTTCTCATTGTTAAGGGCCTTTACTATCGTATCTCTAAGATTATCTGTATTTGATTTGCCATCCTTATCTATAATTTCTTTTGAATCTTTATCTTCTAGTTCATTTATTTCTGAATCAACTCTTTGAAATTGATAATCTTCATTTTTACTTTCCAACCATGGAAGAAATTGTGCGTCAATTAACGGATCTGATTTAATGACTTCCTTATTATCAGATAAACAGATATTTAATGCACTAGACTGCGCAATCAAATCTGAACAGTAAATTATTTTTTTTGAATCAGTTAGATTATTTCGCTCTTTGTAATTTGTGAGAGTTGTGAAATATTTATCATTGGACTTGATAAGGGATTTATTTTCAATTTCTTTAGTTAGGTCTTTCTTTGAATTTATTATTGTTTCGAAAATTATACTGTTATCGACTAAATCGGCAAATTTCTCATCCTCGATAGCACCAATTTTAATAAAAGCAGAAATTGAATCCCAAATTTCTGCATAAAATTCTGGAGAATTTTTTATCAAATCCTTCAGTTTATTAGCAATTTTTTTTGAGATAAATGATGATATAGACCTTACTTTTCTATCTGTTTGTAATGCACTTCTGCTAACGTTTAGAGGTATATCTGTAGAGTCAATAACCCCTCTTAGAGGTAAAAGGTATTTTGGAACTATCTCTTTAATTGAATCGCTTACGAATACTTGATTGCAAAATAGTTTTATTTCTCCCTTTTCCCAATCAGCTCTACCTGACAACTTTGGAAAATACAAAATTCCTTGTATGTCATATGGGTAATCTGTATTTAGATGAATCCATAACAGTGGATCTCCCTGGAAAGGATAAAGGTATTTATATAACTCAATATAATCTTCATCTTTTAATTCACTAGGTTGTTTTCTCCAAGGAGGATTTTTCTTATTGATTGTCTCTCCTTCTAATAAGACATCTATTGGCATAAAATCACAATATTTTTTTATTAGTGAT
Organism: Prochlorococcus sp. AH-736-N03; assembly: GCA_028140765.1. Taxonomy (GTDB): domain Bacteria; phylum Cyanobacteriota; class Cyanobacteriia; order PCC-6307; family Cyanobiaceae; genus Prochlorococcus_A. The sequence continues at coordinate 36,705 of JAOIOX010000008.1, forward strand.
TTAATCCTTTCAGGCTCGATAAACTCTTTTTCTTCTTCAAGTAGATGAAGAATAACATCTGTACCAATTGTTTCTCTTTCAGATTCCTCTAACGTGAAATTTGGTGATCCATCACAAGACCATTTGAAAGCTTTTGATTCCCCAATTGCCGACTTAGTTAATATATCAACTCTATCTGCAACCATGAAACTTGAATAAAAACCTAGTCCAAAATGACCTATGAATTCATCATTATCTTTTTTGTATTTTGTTAGGAATTCTTCAGCACTAGAAAATGCAACTTGATTTATGTACTTCTTAATTTCTTCATCATTCATTCCAATTCCATTATCGGAAATTGTTAATGTATTTTTTTCACGGTTAATTGTTATTTTTACTTGAGCCTCCTCAGTATTCTCGCAATCACCTGCCATAGAGGCCATTCTTCTTTTACTAATTGCGTCAACACCATTACTTACAAGTTCTCTTAAAAAGATTTCATGGTCAGAATATACTGCCTTCTTGATAATTGGGAAAATATTTTCGGTATTAATACGAATTTCGCCTTTTTCCATTTAAAAAAAAATCAAACATATTAAATACTATTTCTTAAAAACTTGTTAATCAAGTTTAATTAGGAGTATTGTCCGAACAATATTTGAATTTTAAAACTAAATAAACTTTTAAAAGGTTTTATTTAACCCACAAAATCTCACTACAATTGTTTTCTTTCATAATTTGATTGGCTTTAGCCAAGTCATCACATGGATTTAAATGTAAGACGGCAATGTTTCCTCTTTTTTGTTGTTCTTTTTGTTCATTCATAGCTTTTTCTAACAAATAAGAATCTTTAAACATCAATAAAATCCTTTTTTTATCTGTCTTTTCTTCCTTAATTAAATTTCTTAAAATATCTACTGAAATTGTAAATCCAATACCATTAAATATTTTCTCATTAGGACTAAATGATCTTACTAACTCATCATATCTTCCGCCTTTTGCGATGACGCTTTTATTTTTACCATTATCCCCTATTAGTTGAAAAACTATTCCTTCATATAAATTCAAGTGAGGTTGAAAAGTGGGATCAAGTTGTAATTTAACACCATATTTATTTGATATTTTTGATAATGTCTCAAATAAAAAATTTAAATCATCTAATGTTTTACTAGTACCATATATAGTTTTTAATTTTTTTAATATCGCAATTGGCTCTCCTCGTGTGAATAATAGATCTTTAAGAATATATTTATCATCTTCATCTATTCCTAATTTAGATAAATTATCTTGATCAAAATTAACCAGACTTTTCTTAATTTCTTCAAAATTATTATTCTTATATTTGTTCAGTATCAAGTCCATTATTTTTGTGGTGCTCACTAGTAGAAATAAATTACAACCATCCTTCAAATTAATATTATCGATTGAATCAAACAAAATATTAATAACTTCAATTTCTGGGTATTTTGTATCATATCCAATTAATTCAATTCCACTCTGCAATTTTTCTTGTAACTTAAATGAATTTTTATTATTTTGTTTTTTATCAAAAACCATTCCATTGGTGAATAATCTTATAGGTCTTTTCTTATTTATTAATCTAGTAGATGACAATTTAACAATAGATGTTGTCATTTCTGGCCTAAGACATAATGAATTATTACTTACTATTCCTACAACCTGATTTTCGTCAATAATGCCACGGCCTTTTATGGTCTGTAAAGTATTTATAAATGAGGGTGAAACCTCTTCATATCCCCAAAGTTTATAAATACTATTTAAATTATTTATGATGTTCGAATTATTTTTTACATCGACTAATTTAATTTCCTTTATATCTGACATTTTAATAGTTAACTAAATTTAGGTATAGAGATTTTTTTTAAATGGTGAAACTTTATCTAGTTCATTTTTTAATTCATTCTCAAGGCTGGGAGAACAAGCTAAAATTCTTCCTGAACTTAAATTAAATTCTCCTGATGGATAATCAGAAATAATACCACCAGCCTCTTTAACAATAATAGCACCAGCCGCTAGGTCCCATACCTCCAATCCTCTTTCCCAATATCCATCTACCTTACCTGCCGCAACAAATGCTAGATCAACTGCTGCTGCACCTCCTCTTCTAACGCCTCTAGTTTTATGTGTTAAATAACAAAATTCAGCATAATTATTATCCTCTGTCTCAAATCTGTCATAAGAGAAACCTGTCACAAGTAGACTATCAGAAAGATTAGAAGGATTCGATACTTTAAGTTCACTATCATTGCAAAATGAGCCTAAACCTATACATGCTGAATATAGTTCATTTAAATAAGGTACTGATATAGCGCCTATTATTGGCTTATTTTTATACACAAGACCAATAGAAGTCCCAAAAAAAGGATATCCATGGGAATAATTTGTTGTACCGTCTAATGGGTCAATACACCAGGTTAAATCCGAAGATTTGGTTAATTTACCCGATTCCTCTG
>JAOIOX010000009.1 GCA_028140765.1 Prochlorococcus sp. AH-736-N03
TTTATGTAGAAAAGTTTGCAAAACATAATTCAACTATATGGACATGGCTTAAGAAAGCTAACAGCTTGAGGAGATATGGTAAACAAAAAACTGATGGAATAAATGGACTTATCCAGAATCTTGGCCTTGATGGTTTAGAGACTGAAAATCATTTCGATCCTAAAAATGATGATCTTGCGGATTGGTTTAGTGGATCTCCTGATTGGGTGAGGAGGAGCTAATTGCCCTTAGATTAAAATTAATTCAAATTAATAATGAAAAAAGGGAACTTCCTCCACTTGTCTTGGAGCATAATCACAAATACCGAATTGCATACATTCCATTTGAGCATCAGTTAGTTTTCTTTCAATTGATAACATATCAAACAAACCACCAATTACATGTTGAATTTTATTTTTAATTAGATTTCCATAATGCATAATTAACCCCCTTTTGTAGAACTTATTTAGTATTAGTTATGTTCAAGAATCAAGAGTTTTAATACCTAAAATACAAACTATAAATTAATCGTTTTTAAAATATTTCACTAATTTCATAATCAGTATTTTTGCTCTATGAAATTTTAGTTATAACCTCTAGGTTAGAACCACTGATTGAGGTTTAACTTCATGAGTACGTACAAAACGAAATACTTTAAAAACATAAAAAAGATTAATAATACTCTTTGGTTGGATAAATTAATTAATCAACTTGAGAAAAAATCAAAGGGAGTTTGATCATGAATACATTTAGAAATAAACACTTCAAAAATGAATTAGATCCAAAGTATGCCTTTTATGATTGTCTACGTAGTTGCGAAATTAAGAGTAATTCTGAAAAGTCTTTAGAAGAATGCGTCGAAAATTGTGAACCAAGGCCATTACCAGAGAATCTCGATGGCTAAAAATAGGAATTTAAATTCTATTCAATACTTATTCTGCCGTTATAAGGTTTTTATATAAATTTAAGGAGGGTAATCTTATGACCAACCTTGCAATTGAGCTACTTCTTCTAATTATAGTTTTAGTTAATTTTGGAACGATCCTTACCGCTAAAATTTATTAACAATCAGTAAAAGAAATTCAACATAAGAGATTATTTTGTAGTGAATCTATAAGTAACCCATATTGTGTTTTTTAATAAATTAATTCCAAACTAATAACTCTCAAAATAGAGACCAACTTAAAAGATTAGGTCCACCAAAACTAAAAATAAGGTGTATAAGGCACTTCTGTTTTTAATGAATCTCCGTAGTAACTTTCAGCTGACTTTAATAGGATCCAATAAATAAAATTCAGAAATGATTTTTCCATAGGAACATCTATACCTTTACTAATTCAAATCAGAATTTCAAATAAAAACATCGTAGAAAATACTTAACTGAAGAGATTTAGATTTTCTTGGTTAATTTGTGATTGCTAGGTTTGTATGAAATGCTACTAAAGCTTGTTTTATCAAGCTATTTAGAAATATTGCTTATTGATTCCTTTAATTTCTGAAGATATATTAAATAAACTATAAAAGTAAGAAATTGATGAGTACTCAAAAAAGCCAAAGGCATAAAAGACAAGAGCAAAATAATACAAAATGGTTAGATGAATTGATCAATAAGATTGAAAGCATGAAAAACAAAATGTCAAATACTTATTAATCATTCTTCTTACTTTTGTTATCAAGTCAGCTTGTAGTTTTCTAGGCTGACTTTTTTGATGATTTGATGATTTTCCATGCTTCTGATGCAGTGTCTGCATATTGGAAAAGATTTAAATGTTCATCTTCAATTAATCCAAGATCAGCTAAATATTCAAAATTAATTATCTTATTCCAATACTCTCTCCCAAAAAGTATGATTGGGATTTTAGTTTTCATTCCTGTTTGACAAAGTGTCAATAGTTCAAATAATTCATCTAGTGTTCCAAAACCTCCAGGGAAAAAAACGGCAGCTACTGATCTCATAACAAAATGGATCTTTCTTAATGCAAAATAATTAAATTTAAAGCAAAGACCGGGAGTTATAAAAGCATTTGGTATTTGTTCATTAGGGAGACTTACATTTAACCCTATAGACTTACAATTTGCGTCAAATGCACCTCTATTAGCAGCTTCCATAATTCCTGGCCCCCCACCTGTAACAATCACATGAGAATTACAGTTTTTATTTTGATTATTAATTGAAGCAAGTTTAGAAAACTCCCTTGCAGATTGATAGTAATTACTCATTAGAAGCAAATTTTCTAATCTATTTAAATTTCTTTTTAGAAGTATCTATTTCTGATTTTTTTTAATTAATTCTTTTATATTTTCAATTCTCTTTTTTGTATTTGATTTTTCCGCAATGCTTGCACCTCCAAAAATAATTATAGTTGAGAGAATTTTATTTTCTTCAAGGATTAAATCTGGTTTAGTAATTTCAAGAAGCATTCTAACTCCACGCATTTCATTTCGGCTTAGTAGGCTAATATCTTCGTGAGCCAACTTATAAGTATCAGAATTAATAATTAAATTCAGATTGTTTAAATTATTACTATGGGATATATTTTTGTTCATTTCAAACAAGAGTTTTAACTTTTCTTTCAAGAGGATTAAAATAGACTCTTTTGATTTTGTTATTTTCGTAAATCCAATAAATAGGCGGACTTTTTCTTGCCTTAATTAAATTAATTTTGTTTAATTTTTGAGGGATAAATTCTTTAGCAGGATCAAAAAATTTATCTCTTTTGGGTTGGTTTAAAACAATACTCCCTTCTTTCCCTGAGATAGATCTGTGATAAGTTCCTATAGGAATTTCTAATGCTCCCATAGATCTATTTAAATAAATCACATGATGAGGTTCATCCCAGGAAGGATTTATTAAAACAAATTTCCTTTCACCAGTGATAACTAAATTGTGGTCAATTTGATGATTGTGAACGTAATATTGCTCATCTTTTAAATCATCTGGAGGAGATATAGCTTCCCCAGAATGGATCACAACATCAGAACCATTAGAACTATCCATGCCTGCATCAAAAAATGTGACTTTTGGAGTCTCTCTAAAAATATTTATTGGGAAGAATCTTAATTCCATAGTGCTAACTCCCTTTTAGAAAATTTAAAATACTAATAAAAATTTATTTACTTTTAAAAAACAGCTATTTTTTGATTTCTAATTGCAACAAACTAAACAATCTTCTTGATTAGGATAATCTATACATTCTTTGTTTAAAGTTCCTTTTAAGAAATCTACTTTCTTAACATAATCAAGATCTTTTAATTCTTTTTTTGGAACCGTGAACTGAGTTTGTAGTTTCATTTTCTTTTCTCCTAATTAATACTGTTTCTTGAATCCATTCCAAGTTTGAGAAAACCTTAATCCCATATAAGAAATTAAAATTGTCCAAAATAAAATTTCTATACCTAAATTAGTAATTTGCTTGGCCTCCTTTCTATCTGATTATTCTTTAGTACGGGTATTATGTAAAAATCAAGCGTAAGAATACCTAAAATTTAAATTTTTTAATCACAAAAAATCTTGCAATGGTTGTTACTCGGATGTTCTGTACATTCATTATTCCAATAAGCTTCAATTTTTTTGAGCTTATTGTTAAATGAAAGGTCTTTTTTATCCAAATTAATTTCTTGGATAGTAAATATGTCATTTAGTGCCATAAGACTTACCCCTTGTCTACAACTATGTTCTAATTCATTTGTAGAGTAAATTTCAAGTTTTATGTGTGCGGTTAGAGGAACAAAATTGTACGGATTAAGGATCAAAAACAAATCTCAAATTATGAATAATTGCAAGGAAAATATCTTCAAAAAATTTATTCCATTTTTAAAAAAATTTGCATAAACTTTGCTAGAAATTTTATTCTCTTAATACCTTCTTATGTCTTAAAGTATCTATCATTCATCTAATCAATCTGGATATTCTCTTAAAATCTCAGCAATGTTCTGAGGTTGAATTTCTTTTTGATATTCTCTACAAAAATCAAAAAATTTATCTAAGAAATCTTTATTTAAGAAGATATAAAATTAGCGTTTCATTTTAAAAGTAAAGTATGCAAACCCACAGAGCAATAAAAGACTCACAACCCCATAAGTAATCGCTATGCCGTACATGTAAGTCATTAATTTATAAAGACATAAGCAGAATATAAATAAACTAAGAAAACTCCAATAGCTATGGAACTTCCATAAATAAGAAAGTTCCAAAATCTATATAATTTAGGTTTTTTAAATTCTTGTTCTTCTTCTTTAGTAATCATTTATTTTCTTTTTCTTTTCTAGCAGCATTACCTTTTGCTCTTAATATCAAAGTTATCGTAAGGGCAGCGCTTAATATTACAGCATCAATTAATAGGTGCGGGGAAATATTCATCAGCTGAAAAGAGAAATAAGAAGAGTCATTATCTTTTCAGCAATAAATCTATTAAACATTAAAAAAAGAAGGATTTATCCCTCTAAGTTTAGATCGACTGTCAATCAAAGTCTATTTTAGCTTTTAGACTCTCTAAAAAAACAGTATTTTATTTAGCCAGAGCAAGAGAAGGCACCTGCAAGAATATTTTTAAAAATTGGTGCTTGACGCAAGGCATACAAAAAGAAAGTTGATGATGCGAGAGTAATAGCTATTTTAGAAACCTTGTTGACTTTCAAATTTGAGACTTTTGCAAATGCTGAATTCATTTGTTCCTTAATTTATTAATTTTATGTTAGCTGCAAAATTTAAATATTCAGCATCAATATTTACTAAAGAATAGTTTTATTGCTCTTTTTTCTCAGCTTGCATTTTTACTAGCTCAAATTCTTTTTTAGACACTATTCTGATCTTGTATGCTGGATATCTTGTCTTCCACCATTTATTGATCGAAATAGCTACTCCTTCTAAATCTTGGGTACAAATATTGACCCATAAAATCTTAGTTTCAACTTCTTTATGAAATTCCCAACTCGTAGGTGACGCCATTAATAATCGCAAATGAAAAAATTCAATAAATTATGGGAAATGGTCCATAAGCTAAAACTTTTGTTTTTTAATAAGAAGATTTAGTTAAAGATATAAAATTATCATAAATAGGTAATAAAAAACTTTTAACAAAAGATTTAGATCACTTTCGCCTTCTGGGAAAGTATTACTTTAATTTTAGAAATAGTTTCAATTTAAAAAATTTCTCCGCAAAGAAGGGGCCAAAAATTGACCCCTCTTGGTGAAACTCTTCCAAAGAAACACCATTAAAAGCTTACTCTGAAAGTTGCAAAGTTAAACAAATTAACAAAATCAATATTTACAATTTATGCGGCCTTTTTAAAAGGGTTCATATTCCTTAAAAAGTTATTACTTTTGCGGGTACTCATTTTTCTATATCTTTGATTTATATCCAGGATATACTTTCTAGCTTTCTTATCACTTTCAATTTTCTTTTTTCGAAGACGTAAAGCCCTTAAATCATCTATGGACAGGAGGCCATCATCTTCATTGAAATTTAAATGATCAAATTGCATCAGTTTAAGAAATTAAGTTTCTTCTTTAAGTGCAAGATTAACAACCTTATCTTTATTTGCAATAGAGATAATTAACCAACCTAAATCAAATTAGTTATTCAATTTTCAGAAAGCTATTAATTTAAGTGTTAAAAACTTTCTAAAATCAAGAAAAACTTTTGATTGAATTAGATGGAACTTCTACAGATACAAATGATTCTCCATAATGAGATTCGGCTGATCTAATCAGTAACCAGTAAAAGAAATTTACTAAAGCTTTCTCCACTAGGATTTAGTAACTAATTTAAATAAACTCATCATTTTTGTAATAGCAATATACAAAATAAATTTATTGCGCAATCAAGATATTTACCTTATAAAGCATAGTTTCATATTAATTAAGAAAAATTTGCACCCTAAGACTTTAGTCAGAGGAATAAATCCTCGTGGAGTATTGGACTTTAGCCCGCTCTAATTTTTTAACAAAAGAAAAATAGTACTGCAAGGTAACTAGATCACCAAATATTCTATTTATTCTGAATAAGCCTTTATTGGTTAATGGATGAAGAGTATTTGAGCATATTTTTTGTGTTGATCATTGTATAAATGTGATACAAAACTTTAGTTATATCAATGGTTTCAGTATTTTTGCTCATTGATATATTCATTCTTAGAATAATATTATTATTAATGCCTAAAGAAGGTTTAATTTTGAAAAAAATAATTAAATTTCTTAAACTACTTAAGAGAAGAATTGAAATTCACAATGCAGAGACTGAATTGAAATTTATATTGGAAAATAAATAATGGGGTTCCCACATTGCCCTATTTGTGTAGTTCTAGCATTTCTTTCAGTTTTTATGGGAGTTACTCGTAGTTATATGTTCTATATTCTTATTCGGGAGTTTTTGAGAGCCGATTCTACTTTTAAATTGAAGTTTAGTTCCTATTAATTGTTGACATCTAAGTATAAATACTTTATAAATAGATTGTAGTGAATACTACAAAATCGTCCGATCTACCATCTGATAGACCGCAGTACGACTCAAGCCATAGGACGGGGACTTGAGCAAGTTCAGGAGCTGCATCATGGTAAACATGTATTTCAATGGAAAGTCATTCGTATATTGTAGAAAACAAGAAGAAAAGATTATAAAGCTTACTTATAGAGGATCTATTTACTTGAAATAAGATTTCAAATTTCTTTTTTAAAAAAATTTGGACATTTATTGACGTTTTTGGATTAAGTATTTATTAATACTTTATAAGAAGAACTTATGGTGAATATATTTTTTGCCTATTTAAAAATTTATATATTCGTATATTTAGTAACGGGAAATTAATTTTAAAATAATTAATTTGTATTTAGATTTTTAAAAGGTTATGCAACCTATTTCTGAGGAACTTTACAAAAAAATAGTTGAGAGTTCTAAAAAATGAGTAAGTTACTTATTGCTTTATTGGCTTTAGATATAGGTGTTAGTCTGTCTAAAGTTTTTATTTTCACCTGAAAATCAAATTTCCTTAGCATAAAAGAAGCAATTGTTTTCTAAAACAAAAAATAATTACTGGGTATTCTTTATTTAATTTATTTATTTTATAAAATAAAAAATTAAACCAATAAAAGAACTACCTACAAGTAGTAGTACCATTAAAAGAGCTATTAACTTTGCTAATCCCATAAAGATAAATCCGAATTTCCTGTAGATCTTTGCATCCAGTGGATTTTCCAAATATTATTTACTTTTTTAAAAATAGATGTGACTGTTGGTAAGTCATCATTAGGTGTCCCTTTATAAGTGAATTTTGAACCTAGCGTAAAAATGCACATTACTATAGTTTCGCTTAAAAATTCGAATCGGTGAATTTTGGTTATTTCTGCCTTTTCTTGAACTACATCACCAGTAATCATTTGTTCGAACCCTTTTGCATCTATAGGATTACCACTCGGTCTTATGAATAAGAAATCTGGAGTCGCATTATTAACAAAAAATGAGGCCATTTTTTTTGGATTAGCAAATTCATTTAATAATGAAATTATTGTTTCTTTATCATTCATAAAAAAAGGGACGTAATCCTTCTAGTTTAGATCTACTGTCTAAAATGTACAAATCGGAAATGGAATGATTCTAAAAAAAATTCGTTAGGATGTTTGAAATAATTAGATTTTTAATGTAAATCATGATCAATTCATTAAACAAATTATTGCCAGTTGGCAAAAAAGTAAAAAAATATTTGCCTTTTTTTATTGGATTTAAATTACTTACATTTACTGGCTTTCTTACTTATTTAATGAATCGCTAATTGATATAACATTAATAATAAAGTTTAACTAAATTTAAATTTAGTGAATAAAGAAGAACGAACTAGAAGATTCAAGTCTATGTCAAGTTTGCAAAGACAAGAATTGATATTAAAGAAAATGAAAGAGAGAGGTATAGAGGTGGGAAGTGGAATTCCTAATAAAAAATACGATAGCAAAGAGATTTATGAATTAATTCATATTGCGAATTGCTTTCCAGAATTAAGAGAGGGGAAAAAAAATATTTAGGATTCTTTAATTGAGTTTTTTATTTTGGTTCCCTTATTGCAGAAATAATTAATCCACCGATTAATCCAAGATTAATAAATACTGCTCTTTGATGGAAAGGAAATACATGAAAAATTATTGTTGTTGGAATAAGAAATACTAATAAAAATACTGAACCGATTTTTTGATTTTCACCAAATATAAAAAATCCAGAACCCAAGATAAGACATATAATGGCTCCCACTAGAAGAATAGATGAAATTGGTTCAGGAATGCCTTTTGTAGAAATATATTCAACTGTACTTTCAAAATTATTTATTTTACCGGGTATGGCTGAGATAAATATTGCTGAAATTGATACTCTTGAAAAAAAATCTAAAAAGAGTTTGATCCTTTTATTTTTTAAAAAAGAATATTTCATAATCCTATTATAAAAAAAAAGTTTTATGTATTTGATAAATACTTAATTAGTCTGAAATAATTTTAAATTTTTCTCAAATAGGTTTAGCTTAATTAATAGAAAGCTTTTTAATTAATGTGAATCTTATTAAAGTATTTAATATTAATTTATGAATTGTCTTTTTATATTGATGAAATAATAAATCTAATTAAAAAAATGTTTAAAAAATTTCTTTTCACTTCTTTTTTAATTTTAAGTTCCCTCATAACTATATATCCCTCCAAAAAGGAAAATACTAATTTTTTGGATTATTGTTATTCCTTAGAAAAAATAATTTCTAGAAATACAGTAGAAAAAAATAAGAATCTTTCTAAGAATTTTAGGCCTTTAGCAAAAGATATTGCTCTATTTGGTACTAAAAAAACTAAAGGCACTTTAGCTAATAAGATAATTGATGAATATAAAAATTCCAAAAAATTATTTATTATTACTTTTATTCCAAACCAAATTTATTGTTTAGCAGGATATTGGATAGAGGAGGTAAGTCCAGGAAAATTTGAATCGATTTTTTATGAGAAAACCAAACAGAAAATAAATGAATATAAGAATACTAAAAAAGAAGTAGATGAATTTATAAAAGGAATTAATTTAGAATATAAATCTATAAAAAAAGAAATTAACGATTTTTTTTAAAAAAAATTAAAATCCTTTTTCTAAAACAATTGGGTTAATTGTTATTTTTGATTTATTTGTTTTAGATTGTGAGATAAAAAATAACAGAAATCCTAAAAAGAATACAAAGCCAAAAATAGATAAAGAATAAATAAATTTTTTATTGAGATTAAATTTAAGTTTGTTTTGGGCTATTTTTTCAAAGAACAGAAATTTTTTATTTGGTAATGAATCATATTTTTCAGAATTATTTTCAAAATAATAATTATTAAATAGTTCCTCCCTATTATTATCAATGTCTATTTGCAAGTTATTTTCAGACGCACCAACTTTATAATTTGATTGCTCATAAAAAAATTCATGCATATTTGCAATAGTTTTTATTTTTTTATTTTTAAAATCATGTTTAGTTTTTTTAAAATCATTATCAAACCATTCGTCATAAACTATAAAGTTCGGTTTAGCAAAATAAGACAAAATTCTATTAGAAAAAGTATATTAAAAAAATAAATCAATTAAAAAAAGAAAGTTATTTTTGTAGGTAAATTTCATAAATCATGTTTTTAAATCATCATTAATTGTCAAGTTCTTATTAAAAGTAATTTTATAGATTTCCAAGCTTCTTATTATTTAATTTTTTTTGTATATTAGTTTGCAAGAAAAGTTATTATTTGGACTTTCTTGTGCCACCGTAGGAATAATTATTATTTTTAGAAATTACATTCCAACATTCTTTACAACAAAAAATCCAGTCTTTATGAATTATGGATTTAACTCTGTAATGAATTTTATCTTGCTTATGACAGGAATCACATTTTTTCAAACATTTTCATCTTAGCTAAATATACTTTAGATAAAAAAAAATTGATTGAAAATATTCACGAAAAAATTTTTATCGTGTCATTATTATAATGCACTCTACATACACTTAAGCAAAGCAGTGGTTTTGTTGAGTGCAATATTTTGTATTGATTCAAAAATTTTCTCATTTCCATCTTTTTTAATACTCAATTTATCAATATTAATATTCAATTTATCAAGCATTTTTTTTTGCTTTAATTTAAAAAAATCTTTAATTATACATCTAAACTAGAACTTTAAAAAGAAACTCACGAATCATATTAAATTGATTTTAGTATTAAATTATTGATTTTTAGTAGTATGAACATTTATCTTTTCTGGATATTATTTTTAGCTCTATGGGCAATTGTTCCCTTAATGGTTATTAAAGGTAGAGTAGACGAACAGCCTAAGATTCAGACTTCACCAAAAGCTAAAGAAAAGAAAAAAGGTTGGTTTAATTAACAGAATCTCTGAATTATTAGAAATAATCCATAAGGTAAATTTTAATAATTTAAATTAAAGTTTAAATGAATTTGATTTATTAAAAGTGGATAAATTAAAAAATAATTTTCTTTATTTGGTTGTACTTGGGGGTAGAGCAGAAAAAGCTAATATTGAATTACATGATGTTAGATGGGTTGTTGGATCTAAAATTGAAGACACATACGATACTTTAAGAAAAGATTGGTTTGGCTCTTCAAAAGGATTGCATATTGATAGCTATAAAAAAATACAATACATAGATGGTTATAAGATTAATTTAATAAATGTTGAAAGGAATAAAATAGGAAATAAGCAATTAGTAAAAAAAATAATCCCCAAAAAAAATTTATGGTTTGTCAATATTGGAGGATATAATCCAACCTCTATGCAGGAAAAACATGAATTTGGATTAGTTATAGCTTCAAGTAAATTAGAGGCAAAAAATATAGCTAAATCTAAATGGCTTATTGGGTGTAAAAAAAAGCATAGAGATGATCTTGCTTCTTTAGAAATGTTAATTAGTTGCGATGATTGTGAACCAATAAAAAAGATAGGTATTTGGGAAATAGAATTAACTCCCGATAATAAAATTATTGATGAAAACAATTATCCTGATTGGTATGGTTATCAAAAGATAGACGAGAAATAAAAATTCAAGAATTTATTATTTTCAAAAGAATTTTGTTATTTATCCTTAATTTATGTGATTAAAAGATCAAAAAGAACTTGATTTTCTTAATAAATAAATTCCACCTCCAAGAGAAATTAAAACAGGTAACCATGCAGCAAAAATTGGAGGCAAAATACCCTTTACTCCGAATGAACTAAATAAAAATGACATTACATAATAAATTAATATAAGAATTACACTTAACCCAAATCCCTGACTTTTTGAAGATCTTAAATTAGATTTAGATCCCAGACTGCTTCCTATTAAACCAAAAACCAAGCATGCAAAAGGTAGTGTGAATTTCTCTTGAATACGGACTTTAATTCTTCTTATCTCCTTTAAGTTTCCAGTTTTTTCATAAATCTTTTCTGCTTGTATAGCCTGCTTTAAAGTCATTTCATTTGCATCTTTAGGCACCTTTGCTAGCTCCATTGGACCTTCTACAAATGGGTATGTATATTCTTGAAATTGAATATTTGTAGTTTGTCCGCTTGGATCAATTGATACAATATTCCCGTCTGAAAATATCCAAGAAGAACTTTTTTTGTCAAATACTCCATTCTTTGCCTTTAAGATTTGTTGAAAATCTTCTCTGGAAAAATCTAAAACTGTAACTCCCTCCATAATGTTATTTTCATACCATGAAGCATAAAATATATGAGTAAGAAAAGTATTTGTTTTTGTAGGTTTTTTATTTGATGCACTTATTCTAGATCCATATCTAGAAAACATAATATTATCTTTTCCTTGTTCGGCGCTAAAAGAACTTCCTATTCCTGCTCTTAATGTCGTTTCAGCTAATTTATTACTTGCAGGAACTAAATTATCGTTGAAGTAAAAAGTTAATCCTGTCATAAATATTGAAAGAGCAATAGCTGGAGAAATGATTCTTGAAGTTTTTATGCCTAAAGATTTCAATGCCAACAATTCAGAATTGCTTGATAATTTTCCATAGGCTAATAATGTTGAAAGTAAAACTGCCATTGGGAATGATAAGACTAAAAAACTGGGTAAACTAAAAAAAAGAACTTTTAAAGCCAGAAATAAAGGTAAGCCAAATTCAACTATTTTTCTTATAAGATCAAACATTACTCCAACAGATAATGAAATTACAGTAAAAGCTGAAATTGCAAATATCATTGGAGGTATTATTTGCCCTAATAACCATCTATCAATTAAAGGGAGTAAATACCAAGGAGAAATGATTTTATTAATAGTTTTTTTAATTAGTGATTGCTTTGAGAGTTTCAAAAGAAATTTATTTGTTTTTTACTGTCTTTTTTAACATTATAAAATATCAAGGATTTAGAAACCAACATAAAAATGATAGTTAAGAAAAATATTTTTATTCTCTAAATTTCAATAAAAAAATTAGAAAAATAATTTATTAACACTTGCAATAAAAGAAGAAATTTGGTTTATTTAAAAAAATATTTAAAGCATGAAAAATAAAACTTTAATATACGAATGCAATTGCATACACTGTCAACAAAAAATAAATCAAATTAATAATTCAAAACTATATTGGGACAAGTTAATTTTAAGAAAAAAGTTATTATAGTTTTTTTACTAAATTCTCTAAGGTTTTCAAACTTTGTTTTGAAAAATGATATTATTTTACCCTTTGATTTCTTTTGTATATTCTATTTTCCCTATTTAAAAGAAAAAGAATGATAATAATGCAGGAGGGGATGAGAATAAAATCTAAAGACATACGTTGTTAAACATCTATTTTTTATTTAGCAATAAATTAATTTATTGACATTTTATAGAAACTAAAAATTTATTTTTTTAAAAAATATTATGACGATAGGTTTATTCACTTGCTTTTAAAATTGAAAGAGCTTGCAGTATCCCAACGGCAAGCTCATGACGACTTAGTTAATTCAGATTTTCTGATTTAACCAGCTAAGCACTTCCTAAATGCTAATTGCATTCTACTAAGTAAAATTACTCATTGTGAGTATAAATGCTTATTTTTGGTGGTTTAACTGCAATTTTGATAATAAAAGGTGATTTAATTCAAAAAAATTGTGATTTGTAAATTATTTTCTAAACAGAAATGTCACAGATTGAATCATAAATACTCAGAGGCGAATCATTGAAGGCTTTTGGTTTACATAAATTAATATTTATGTTACTTTAATTAACAATTATTATTTTTTTAATGACAAAATCAGGAGTTACTACTGAATCAGGTGGAAGACAGAACATGTTCCCATCAGAAACTAGGCCTTATATTGATGAAACTGTGTCTTACGATGGATATCCTCAAAATGCAGAAAAAGTAAATGGAAGATGGGCAATGGTTGGTTTTGTTGCATTATTAGGTGCCTATATAACAACAGGGCAGATCATTCCAGGAATTTTTTAATACCTAAATAACTGATTTTATAAACTTTTTTAAGTTATATTATTTATCTGTTTTAAACGAAAAATTTTTAATTCAAATTTGAAAATAAGAAAAACCAAATAAAAGTTATAGCATTCAAGCTAAATATTATTCCTAGAAATATATAGGCAAACTTTTTGCCAATAAATGCTGTCTCCGGCTCAAGCTTTACTCTCATTAAATATTCGAATTATCTAGATAAAGATAGCATCAAATAATGAATAAATTTTATTTTTCAATTAGAAAAATAATCATATTAATATTTCTTTTTTAAAGTTTTCTTTAAATATTAATCATCTTCTTTCTATAGCTTTCTTGAAAAAAAATTATGATCTTTTATATCGTTGCTAATAAGCTTTCTTAGATTTTTATTTCTTTTCCGCGAATATAGATTATAAAATTAATCCAAAAAAACTTCGAATATAATTTTTAAAAATGAGATAGTGTTTTTATGCTGATTATTAGCAAACTTTTTTGTTGCAAATAGGATTATTCTAAACTTAATTAATAAAAACCATTTGTTATCAAAAAAATTCCATTAAAAAAGCCTAAATTAACTTTAACTTAGACTTTTTTATGAAAACTAAAAAGATTTATGTTAGATAAAACCAGGAATGATTTGACCTGTAGTTAGGTATGCTCCAACTAGAGCAACAAAACCTAACATTGCAAATCTACCGTTAAGCTTTTCAGCTACGATTTTTTCTTTTTCAACTATTTTTGATTCGTTATTATTCATTAGAACCAACCAGGAATGATTTGACCTGTAGTGACGTATGCACCAACTGCTGCAACGAAACCTAACATTGCTGCCCAACCATTAAAACGTTCTGCTTCTGGAGTCATTTTGTTTGTGTAATTTGTAAATAAATATAACATAATTATTTAGTAATGTAAAGAAAATCATGGATTATTCCTCGCTTTATCAGGAAAATTTTAAAAACTGCTACATATATGTGTCGAAATATACCGTATCGATGTTTTTATTTTTGTTCTGATTTTTTAAATTTGAATAAAAAATAAGCTTTTCACCTTGTTTTTTTTAGAGGTATGTCCTCATTTAGAGGTAATTTAAATTAACATAATACAAGAGTCAGCTAGTAGGGATACAGGCTGACTCTTTTTTTTTGAGAATTTTTAGTTTTTGACTAAAAGTAGTTTTTAGAATTCAAATAATTGCTATTAATAAATTAGATACATATATATGAATTTATGTCTTTCTCGACCTACTACATGCATTTAATTTTTGGAAGGATTCCTTCTCTAATGAGTTCTGATCTAATACTTTATATCTTGCCTGCTCTCACAATTTCAATATTATTCTTTAGCCTTAAAATAATGTTTTTCAAAACTCCTAAATTGAGAAAGGTTAAATAATCAAGGATTTTAGAATTATTATTTTTACTGAAGCGCCAAATTTTTTTAATTTTGGATAATAGACTTTTTTTTTCGGCAACTCAAAGAAATAGAAACTGCATTGGTGATGTACTATCCCGCATTATAAAAAAAGGTTCAGTATTGGAAATTGGCAGTGGTAGCGGTGAACATGGAGTGGCTTTTCAAAAACGCTTTCCTAAAATAATTTGGCAAACGAGTGATCCAGAGTTATTGCATAGAAAAAGTATAAGTTCTTGGATTGAGCATGAAGACTTAACCAAGAAAATGCCCCAGCCTCTAGAGATTGATGTAGAAAAAATTCCTTGGAAAATTCCATTAAGATTAGCTCATTCTTTGCAAGGAATAGTCTCTATAAATATGATTCATGTAGCAGAGTGGTCTTGTACTGTAGCACTATTTAGAGAGGCAGGAAAATTACTTAATAAGGAAAAATTTTTGTTGTTATATGGACCATTTAAAATCTGTAATACGCATACAAGTGAAAGTAATTATTTTTTCGATAATTCATTAAAAATGCAAAATGCTCTTTGGGGTATTAAAAATCTTGAGGAAGTTTGTGATGAGAGTAAGAAAAATGGTTTTTCTCAAGAGGATATTATTAGGATGCCTGCAAATAATTTTTCAATAATTTATAGAAAAGTTTCTTGATAAGGCAAATACAAATATCAATAAGTTATTAAAATTCATCTTATTAGATGATCAACCTGATAGTTTTTTGCTCCATTCTTTATGCTTTTGATCTAAATCTGAAATTTTATCGCCTAAACTCAACTGTCTTTCTAATAATTCAACTTTTGTAAGTGTTATTTTTTCCGAATAAAATTTAATAGGCTGTTTACCATGCAAATTGTCGCCACTCATAGAATTACTAAATCGTGAGTATTTTCTAAGATGAAAAAGTTGATATTTCTAATTCTTTTATATTCTTTTCAGATTTGCGTAAATTAATGTGATAAAGAACTGATGCTTATTGTGTTTTTAATCCACTATTTTGTATGAAGATTGCCAAATATATCTTCCTCTCTTGATGTCTGACTTAACAGCAACGCAATTGCAAGCAACATTCCATAGAGCTTTGTGTATTGGATCAGGATTAAAAAGATATGCTTTTTTAAAAGCTTTTTTAATTAAGACAGTTGCCTTTTTTGCATGATAATGAGGGATAGTTGGACATACATGATGAACAACATGACTAGAACCTATATTATGGTGAAGAAAATTAAGGACTCTACCGTAAGGCCTGTCAATAGATAGAAATGCGCCTCTCATAAAGGAAAATTCCGTATTTGAAAGATGAGGTACGTCTGAATCTGTATGATGAAGCCATGTATAAACTACTAGCCAACAATTAACCACTAGTAAAGGGCCAAAATACAAAGTAATTACTGGAAATAATCCATACTTGAAAACTAAATAAACAATGCCCAATAATGTCAAACCTACGCCAATATCTGATATCCAAACTTTCTTGGCACATACTGATGGCCATAATGCTTTAGAAAATGGTTTAATCGGCCAAAAATGATTTGAAGTGCCATATTTAACACCTCCTGTACTTCCAGTTAGTAAATAAGCAGGCCAGCCAAATATTAGATGTAAAACAAGTTGAAGAATTCCATAATTTTTCTTACCTAAGGAATTTGCAAAATGTAATTCTTTTTCTCCGCCAACTTTTTCTGTAACTCCGTTCCCTTTAATGACTAAAGGGACGTGAGTTTCTCCATTAGTTATGTTATTTGTGAATCGATGATGAACTGCATGAGAACGCTGCCAAGAAAAATAAGGCACCAGAAGTAATGAATGTAGTAAATAACCAGTTATAGATTCCAATGTTTTGTTTTTAGAGAATGCTCCATGCCCACATTCATGGGCAATTACCCAGAATCCCATTGCAGTGGTACCCGATATTAATGCGTAAATTATCCAAATTGGGATCATTTTTGGGGTAACTGGAATAGATAACCCTATTGCAACTACTAATGATTGAATGAAAGCTGATTGTAAAAGATACCTCAAAGAAGTTTTGGTATTGGACCTAAAGTAGTTATCTGGGATAACATCCTTAAATTCTTTTATGCTTGGAATATCTTTATCCTTTATTACAAGCGCTTGGCCTTTAAGACCAGAAAATTTTATATTACTCAAATTTTTGTTGGTTAAGAATTTTATTAAATAAAAGTGAATTTATATGCTCCATTATCCATCACAGGATCTCATAATGAAAAGAATTTATAAATTTTTTTTCAAAAAAGTTTTAATATTTTTAATTTCATCTTCGAATAAACTATCTTTGCCAAATATTTTATATTTTATTCTTTTATCGCAATCTTATTAATTTTTTCTTTTTTTCTTTCTTATGCTGATTGTCTTTGCTCTTCTTTAAAGCTTAATTAATTTAAAGACCGCGTATATACCTCTTAGGTAAACCAGATTGTTTACGTGGCTTTACTAGGATAGGTAAAACAATAACTCCCACTGTGAAAAGACAGATTGGAGCAACTACCATCAATATAGATTCTAGGGACATAAATAATTTTGAATTTATTAATAGATAGCAGGATTTTTTTTTAAAGTCATGCGTATTTATATCTATTTTGTGAGAATAGATTCAAAATTTAATAAATTATTAAGTAAAAAAGAAAAAAAGCTTAAAAAAAAGCAATTTTTTCAAAATTCATCCTATTTAATTATCCATTATTTA
The DNA here is from genome assembly GCA_028140765.1 of Prochlorococcus sp. AH-736-N03. Classification (GTDB taxonomy): domain Bacteria; phylum Cyanobacteriota; class Cyanobacteriia; order PCC-6307; family Cyanobiaceae; genus Prochlorococcus_A. Next base: position 17,532 of record JAOIOX010000009.1, read on the forward strand.
AATATTTATTAGTTATGGATCAAGAAAAAAATTGGATGCTTATGACTTATTATTGTCCAACTCATGGTGATTCAGGAATAGTAAAACCGATTCAACTAACAAAAAAAGAAATTAGTAAAACATTTTTAAAAAAAGGTAGGAGTTCTAAAAATTTATTTTTAGAATAAAACCATAGTTTTATGAAAATGTTCTAAATCTTGATTGAAATCTGATTAATTAAAAAATTACAAAAATCCCATAAGCTGCTTTTTAATCAGCAGTATTAGAAATATATTGAAAAACATATCTTAATTTCTATCAGAATCGCATGTTAATTCACATTGGCTAAGGTCATGAGATGATATCTTTTCTAAAATTCTTAACATATCAATTTCCGAAAGCTCTCCATTAGAGTTCCATTTTAAAGTTGTTTTCCTTTGAGGTGAATTTTTTTTATTCATTTTGCTCACCCCCCTTTAAATGCACTTCTAGACAACGAGTAATACATTCTTGATGACCATCCACAATACTGCATTCAGTAATACACTCAAAATATGAATTAATAGAATCTATTTCTGTGTTCTGGTTGATAGAAACAAATGAATCATTCATAATATTGTCTAATTTATTTGGAATAGAGATATAGCACGAATTTATGTTCAATAATTTAATTTATTAAGTGAATTAGAAAAAATAAGTATTATTTACTAAAGCTATATTTCACATAGTTTGTCTTAAAAAAGGTAGTATTTTTATTCTTTTAAACGATAAAAGAAAAAAACATTTTTAATTATTTAGAATTAATTTATAAGGTAATATTCAAAAAAAATCAGCATAAAGACTGATTTACTTTTCAGTAATTAAGTTAGAAGATAAAAAAGTACACTTTTAAATTTTCAAATGAAATCAGTAATTAATTGGCTTTCGAAAATGTTAGAGAGTATGGCAAATGCTTTTATGCATCCATTCAGGAATGACTTACCACCATCTATTGGTACCCATGCATATAGCAGTATTCCTCTAAAAAGAAAATTGAGAAGAAGGTTGAACTAACTATTAGCTTATTGGAATTAATTTTTCATTTTTATTATCCCAAATAATGTATTTGAAGCAGTTTGAAAAATCGCTTAGTCTTAAGAACTTGGATTTTTGAAGCAAATGAATGTTTGCTTTATGACAAGCTCTTAAGTTGTAATTCGGGATTCTCTCAGAGAGATGATGAATGCTGTGGAAGGATATATCTGCTAAAAACCAATTTAGCCAATTAGGGATATCTAAATTGCTACTGCCTAAAATCGCTCCATCGATGAGATCCCAATTTTTTGTATTTTTAGCATATGCATTTTCATAGTTATGTTGTACAAAAAAAACACATATTAAAATTGCTGCTGATAAGGTTAATATTACGGAATAAAATGATAAGAAAAAAACTAATCCCAACCATTTGCACATAAAAATCAAACCTATTATTACTACTATGTTATTGATTATTAATTCAAATAGTTCACTAAAATTATCTCCATAATCAGAAAAAGGTGGTTTGACTCTTGAATTAATAGCTAGAAGTTGAGAAATTTCTCTGTTTTTTATTTTGATAAAAGTCTCTTCCAATATATCTTTAGTGAAATTAAAAATAATAATAAGCAGTCCTAATCTAGGTTTTAAAACTAAGTAAAAAAAACCTCCAGGGAAAAGCATAATCCAGTGTCGACTTACTTTATAAAATATTTGCTCTCTTTTTGTAAGGGAATTATAGTCTTCAAGACTTAAAACATCTATTGGCCCTTTGTAAATTTCCCAATTTCCATTATTTCTATGATGAAATGCATGATCAATTGACCATGACTTCTGGGGAATACCATTAACTAAACCAAGTAAAAATCCAAAAAAGCGGTTTAATTTCCGTTTTGTAAAAAGAGAATTATGTCCGCAATCGTGCATTAATGAGAATGTTCGAGAAGAGAACAGAGTTAGAAGAACTATAAAAGGCACCAATAGGAATCCTTTAATCAATATTTGAAAAGGTTGAATTATTATTTGGTGCACAATTAACCAAATAGAAATTATTGGTAAGATGGTAGAAATGATTTGATAAAAAGCTCTAATATTATTTCTTTTTAAAAATGGCTTTATTAAAAAATCGCTTCTTTTTACTTTAAACATATTTCGCTTATTTTTTTGATACTAACAACTTTTAAAGATTATCGATTATTTAATAAACAATAAAAGTTTTAAAAATCATACTAAAGAATAAATTCTTTAGACATAGTTCTCAATTGATCTAGATTTAATCTTTCTAAATAATTTTTAAAGTCACTAAGATTCTTAGTAGAGTCAGAATTTTGGCTCTCGTGAATAAGACTATTAGAAATTAACTCAATAAGATGATCTTTATCCATAATTTGTTATAGACCAAAATTCCTGTTTAAAAAATTAAGGTCTTGAATTCGAGATCATTAACTCATCTCTATTTAAGAGTTATTTTTATAAATTTTTTAATTCTTGTTCTATTTTTTCTAATCTTTCATTTAATTCTTTTTGTTCCTTAATTAAGGATTTTTTCTTTTCTGCACGCTCTCTATTCAAAGGAGAATTGAAATATTTTTGGTAAGAGACAAAAAAAACTGCTATCGCTACTGCAATGCCAAGAGCACCAATTGTTAAAATTGGAGATGAAGGAAAGTCGTAAAATGGAATTGACACTGTACTTTACTAAAAATAAATCCTAGCTATCTCATAAACAAAAAATGAGTAATAAATACTTATTCTTTACAAGCTTTATGGTAATTATGCTAGTTATTTTGTAAAAAATAAATAAGGTTAATCTTTAATTGGTTTACTAAAATAAGTATTTGTACAGCTGTCAAAGAATAAATAACTAATAATGATTAAACTAGTAAAAATTTTTTCATGAAGAAAATCATAAATAAAAAACGTAATAAAAATGAACCGTGGTTTAAATGGTTAACAAGAGAACTTAATTCTTATGAAGCTTTTCAGGATTTCGAATCAGGCAAGAATCCACAAGATGTAGCAGAGGATTTTATTTCTAGAAATAGTACTGCTATTTCAGAAGTTTTCGAGAATTTTGATGAAGAAGATAAAGATACACTCGATCAGTTTCGTAAATTAACCGAATGCGAGATGCATGTGTTTAGAATTCTTGAAAAACAAATAGAGTTAAGAAACAAGGTAAGATTTGTAGATTTTAAAAAAAGAAAAAAATGAGAAGTTAATTTCTATATAAGTTTATTTTTCCCATTACCAGTCTTACCAAAGCCTAGCCAGATGAACCACAAGATCCATCCGAAGATAGGTATTAAATTAATAAAGATCCATTTCCAATCTTTTCCAAAGTCTCTGATTCTTCTTATATCAATAGCGATTTGAGGAATGATACAAACTATGCCATAAACATTGAAACCAAAAGTTTTAAAAAATATTGGGATAGTTAGGAAAGAAATTATAAGATTCGCTATTTGAACTAACCACCAGTCCGATCGAGATGTGAATCCTTTGAAGTGTGTAGCTTTAATCCAAAACTCTTTATATGCGTTTAAAAAGTCATTAAACATAAATTAAAAATTCAAAGAATCTAACATTATCAATTTAATCTTTAATTTATCAATATATTATTTATTTACTAAATAGGATCAAATAAATTCATATCATTTGAATCTTGTTTTGAAATCTCATCTTGATTTGGTAATGAACAGAATCCGTCTTTGCAAATCATCTTTTCTTTTGCAATACCGTTAGTTTTTGAGAATATGTTTTTGTTATTGTTATTTGAAGATTCTTTCAGCATTTATATAAAAAAATTAAATCCAATATTAAATTAATAACTCAATTTATTTTTATAAGCAACAAAATTAATATTAATTATTTATTTACTTTTTTTGATTTGGCAAGTCTCTCCAAAACAGCGCCATAATATAAATGAATAAAGATATAGAACAAATATAAAGTAAAGAATTTAAATGCATTTTATTTATTAAAGTAACAATAAAGAAGTCCTTTCATGAAAATGGGATTTCAAGATTGGTAATTTTTTCAATTAGCAATCAAACAAATTCTAGTATTTATTTAGGTTTTTTTGCTTTTCCCAAATTTTGAGAAGGAAAAGTTTTTAAATTTTTGAAATATATCTATTTAGTTGGTAAAACTTATAAATCTAATAGTTTTATAAATCTAATCAAGTTCTACATTTTTGAATTTTTATTGTATTTCATGATCTATCCTTATTTATTTCTGTTAGAGCTTTTCTACCTTCCTTAAGGGTTCTTAAGACGAGCCAGGTTAGAGAGGAAATCATAAGAATAGTTAGTGTAATTAGAGAAATATGAGTTGAATCAATGTTGCTCGTCAATTTAATCAAATTTTTGTTGAGTTTTTAATTCGAAAAATTCAAACCTCTGATCTAGAGTAAGCAGGTATTAGCATTCCACCATCTTGATCGTCATTATTGTCATCATCAAACCCACCCCCCAAAAGTAATTCAATAATTACAAGTACAGCTACAGGATAAAGACACCATAAGATTGCTGTAAAAGGACTTACAAAGGAAGAAGCTGAATAAAATTCTGTCATGACCCGATATTAATCTAAAGAAACAACAATTGTGGATCCTCTGGGGATTGTTTTATTCAATATTTCTATAAATATTTTTTAAAAACTTTCTCTTTAGCACGAATAGATCTTTGGGATATATTGATATTTTTATTCTTAAAATCAATTTGAATAATAATTTTTTTGAACCTACTAAGAAACTAATAATGACATAATGAATCGCGTGATTGTTATTTTTTATACTTAACAATAATTGTACAATTTTGATTCAAAAACTATTATTTATCTTGATTTTATAAATTCTATGTTTTCTTTCACTTTTGATCCTTTGGCTGCGATATTTGGTATATCAGGAATTGTAGGGTTCTTTTTCTTCGTTTCTGCTGCTAAGGGAACTTCCAGTATCAATACAAAACCAAAAAAGGAATTAGATTAGAATTTATTGTCTCAGAAAACTAAATTGAAATTTTAAATTTAGTATTTAAAAGGCTTTTTAATTATTACTTATTCCATTGTTTAGAAATAAATTCAAGAAAATCTTTTAGATCCTCTTCAGGACAATTTGTTTGTTTTTGTAAATCAATGCAAATTTGCTTAATATTTTCAAAGGCCTTTTTTACTATTTCATTTTTTTCAATAACCTCAAAATATTCTTGATCAGTAAAAGGCATAATATTAGTTTCCTTCTTGAAAATTATTTATTAACCATATTTTATCTACATTGACTTAACAGTAAAGAAGAAAAAATCTTTTTTTTTAATTTAGCTACCCAATCGATAATGTTTTTTAATACTTTTGGTTACTTCCCATTCGCAGTTAAGTCCAGCAGGGAACTCAACTAGATCCCCAGCTTTAATCACGTAAATGTCACCATTTTGGGTACTAATTTTCGCTTGACCTTCAATAATTAAGCAAAGTTCCTTATCACCGTAATTCCATTGAAATTTTCTTGGCTCACATTCCCAAATAGGCCAACTTTTTATTCCATACTGAATTATTACGCTTGCACTACAGGGGGAAGTTATTAGAACTTTCACTAAATAGTTCGGATGTGTTTCTTCATTTTACAAATAAAAGAAATATTTATTTTCGAGAATGTGTATTTCTTTACTGTCTTTTATTTTTTTTCGTTTATCATAAAAAAAATTCTAATTTATGGATGAGCTTTCTGTATTGTCAATTTCGCTATCTATAGCTTCTTTAGGAATATTTTTTTTATTTTTCGCTTCAAATGATGATGATGACCAAGATGGAGGTAAGTTGATTAAATCGTTAGAAAGAATTAATTAATTCCAAGTAAATAAAACATTTAATAGAGATTTATAACCTATAAAGCCTGCATAAATACAGCTTAAAAAAATAACATAAACTTCCAATGTGCCGAGTCTTTTTTTCTTTAATGTTTTCATTATTTTGAGTGTTTATAGAGTAATTTTATTTAATTTGATTTTTATTAACATGAGTATTTTTTACATTAACTCAGAGATTAAAGAATTATTAATGTCAAGCCAAAAAATAAAAAACAAGTAAAAAATATTATTTTTTTGGTAATTTCTCTTTCCTCAGTCTTAGCAAAAAATAAAGAAATTACTGGAGATATGCTTAATAAAGCCCACCCTACTCCTATGGGAAGGGTTTTAAACACAACTTGTTGTAGAAATATTCCTATATTTGTTCCAAGAAGTATTGAAATAAAAAATCTTTTTTGTTGTTTTTTGTCTATGTTTTTTAAGAAAAAATTAATCTTAAATCCTTTTAGACTAATTAAAAAAATTATTGCACCTAATAATCTTATTTCAGTTGTAAGGAAAGGGGATAAATTGCTTTGAAGGAAAACCATCCTTGATAAAAGACCTCCAAGAACAGCACATAAAACTGATAAAAAAGGAAAAGCAAAAATCTTAAAGTTATTTTTTTCTGAGAAAGAGGAGTTTTCCTCTTTAAAATCGTTACCTTTTCTGAGAATTATGAATAACGAAATCGTTACTATAATTATTCCAAACCATGATTTAGTTGTTAAATTTTCATTAATAAAAAATTCCCCTGATAAAGCTGCCATTAACGGAGAAAGAGTTTCTATAGATAAAGTTTTTCTTGTGCCAATTGTTTGAAGTGACTTTAAATAGAAAGTATCACCTAAACCAATACCTATTATTCCACTAATTAGTAGAATAAATATGTTTTTTAATTCAGTTGTAGAACTTAGATTGATAAAAGCAGGTATAAAAATTAAAAAAGCTATTATATTTTTTATTAAATTAATATCTATTGATTTATATTTTTGAGTTTGTGAGCGCCAAATAAAGCACGCATATGTCCAAGATGTAGCAGCGCCAAAAGCAGAAAGAATTCCAATCAAAACGAATAATTTTTAAAATTTTATTTTATAAATTGAGTAAATGCTAAAAAGAATACATAAATAAGAATCAAAATCCCCGGTAAGTACTGAATTAGTGATTTGAAATTATTTTTTTTCATATTTTCAAAAATTTTTTTTAAACAGTTTTTTTATTAGTGGGGTACAAACTCTCTAACTTCTTTCTTCTTTGAACTTTCGCATTAATTCTTTCTTCCTTTTCTTTTTTCTTGATCTCATCGTTTATCTTATTTTGTCTATATCCAAACCAAAGTAGAACCCAAATAACAGAAGTTATTAAAAGAAGAGCAGTATATTGACCAGTCATAGGAAAACTGGCCTCAGAATATTTAACGTAAGAAAATATTAAACTCATTTAATTAAGTTAAAGCATAAGAATAACGACTGCGTTGATTTCTTTTAGAAATTTAAAAATTAGTTAATTGCAGCTATTTATTATGTATTTTTAAAGTTTTTGGAGTAATTTTTCTTTTTAACTCCTTGCTATTATCAGATTGAAGCATATTGAATAATAAGTTTTTTGGAACCTTTTGATTTAGCAGTTGTTGGAGGCGGTGCAGCTGGTTTTATGACAGCAATTACTGCTGCTGAACATGGAGTAAAAAGAATAATAATTCTTGAGGGCACTTCAAAACTTATGGAGAAAGTAAGGATTAGTGGAGGGGGAAGATGTAACGTCACTAATGCGACATGGATACCGAATGAACTAGTTGATAATTACCCCAGAGGTGGAATTCAGCTCTTGGAATCATTTAATCGTTTTGCAGCTGGAGATGTATATGATTGGTTTGAGAAAAAAGGGTTAAAATTAAAAATTGAGGAAGATCTAAGAGTATTCCCAGTATCAAATTCTTCTTCAGATGTTATTGATTGTTTGAGAAAAAGTGCTTTATCAAAAAACGTAGAGATACTAACAAGATTTTTTGTAAAAGAAATTGCAAAAACTCCAGATAATATATTTAATATTTTTAGTCTTAAAAAAGCAAAGTTAACTGCAAAAAATATTATTCTTTCAACTGGTGGTAATCCAAGCGGATATAAATTAGCTCAAAATCTTGGACACACCATTGTTAAACCTGTACCATCGCTTTTTACTTTTTCCACAAAAGAACCAAATTTGGATGAATGTAGTGGGGTATCGATAAGGGGCATAGATATAGAAATTAATTTAAACAATAAGAATTTTCAAAATAGAGGCGATTTACTAATAACGCATTGGGGGTTTAGTGGGCCAGCAGTATTAAAACTTTCATCAATTGCAGCAAGGGAACTTTATAGCCAAAAATATAAATTTGATTTAATCATTAAATGGTCTTCTTTAAGTTATAAGGAGTTAAAAGAAAAAATAAATTATTTAAGATTAAATAAAGGCAAGGTAAATCTTATTAATAGTAGACCTGTTCCACTCTTAACAAAAAGATTATGGATTTTTTTATTAAAGAAAATAGGTATTGATAAAGAGAAAAAGTGGGCTGATTTACTGGCGGATGAAAGAGAGAAAATGATAAATACTCTAATGAGGGATAAATATATAATTTCGGGTAAAGGTCCATTTGGAGAGGAATTTGTTACTTCCGGAGGCGTAAAAATTAATGAGGTTAATTTTAAAAGTATGGAGAGCTTAATTTGTCCAGGGTTATTTTTTTCTGGAGAAGTTTTGGATGTTGATGGGATCACTGGTGGATTTAATTTTCAACATTGTTGGACAAGTGGATGGATCGCTGGGATGGCAGTATCAAAGTTAAATCAATCAATAATAAATTAAGTAATAAATCAGTAAGTAACAATTCAATAAGTTTATCTTTTTTTTATTAAGTATTAGACGGAAAAATTTTTTTGGAGAAACTTTAATTTTAAAGTTTTAATTATTGGTGAAGATTAATGCAGAATCTTGTATCAAAAAAAGAAGAAGAGGAAAGGAGATTAAAAGCTTTAGCAGAATATAGGATTTTGGGAACCAAGCCAGAATCATGTTATGACGATATTACAAAAATTGCTGCTAAAACCTGTAATGTGCCTATTTCTTTAATGACATTGGTAGACAAAGATAAACAATGGTTTAAATCTAAAATAGGACTTCAAATATCAGAAACTAGAAGGGATTGGTCTTTTTGTACACATGCAATAAAAGAAAATAGTCCATTAATTATTCATGATGCTTTCCAAGATGAAAGATTTATAAATAATCCATTGGTAACTGGAGATCCAAAGATTCGTTTTTATGCAGGTTTTCCTCTTAGAAATAATGATGGTAATAAGCTTGGAACTCTTTGTGTAATAGACAGAAAGCCAGGAAATCTAACTACACAACAATTTAATATTATGGAATTATTATCCAAGCAAATAGTTTCATTTTTAGAGCTTAGAAAAAAGTCATTAAATTTGCTAGATGCTTTATCTAATTTGCACAAACAGGAAGGGATTTTATCTGTATGTTCATATTGCAGAGAAGTGAAAAATAAGGAGGGAGATTGGATGCATTTAGAAAAATATCTTTCGAAAATTAGTGATATTAGATTCAGTCATGGGGTTTGTGATAATTGTATGGAAAAACATTTCCCAGATGTAATCGAAGTGTGGAATAAAAAGGATTTTTTTGAAGATGGTCAAAAAAGGTTTTTAGAGTCTTAGATTTAATACCTTGCTTTTAAGTTATTAATTTATTTCTAAACAAATTCTTCATTTGGTGGTTAGGATTGTATAAATTTTGACTCGAACATGTTATTAGGAACTTTATTAACAGGTGAAATTGCTAAAAGTGCATTAGTAGCATATGTTCATTATTTAGGAATTATTTTGTGTTTCGGTTCTCTTTTGTTTGAGAGATTGACCCTAAAAGTAGGTCTTAATAGAAATGAGACGATCTCAATGATAATTGCAGATGTGGTTTATGGTTTGGCAGGAGTTGCAATATTGGTTACTGGGATTTTGCGTGTTAAGTATTTTGGTCAAGGAGGTGATTTCTATACGGGTAATCCTGTTTTTTGGATAAAAGTTTCTCTTTACATTCTGGTGGGATTACTTTCTTTATATCCAACAACAACTTATATCTTATGGGCCATTCCACTAAGTAAGAATAAACTACCTGAAATATCTGAAAATCTAGTTAAGAGGTTCAGACTAATCATTACTACTGAATTAGTGGGCTTTGCAACAATACCTTTGTTTGCCACTCTCATGGCTAGAGGTGTCGGTTTAGGTTGAATAATTTATTTCTAGAAAGAAATTGTTTAATAAGTGCTAACAAACTATATAGATGGAGTTTAAGTTATAGGATTTCTAAATCTAAAAAAGAGATTATCTTTATTGGTTTAAATCCCTCATTATCGGATGAAGTTTTCTTGGACAACACAACAAAAAAGATAATCAAAATTTCGAAAAACAATAATTACGGCAAAGTAAAATTAATAAATCTATTTGCTCTTATTTCAAGCCAACCAGAAAAACTTTTTAAACATAAAAACCCTGTGGGCTATCTAAACAATAATCATATTTATAAAAACTTAAAACACTGGTCTGAAAGTAAAAATTGTGATTTATGGTTAGGTTGGGGTAACAAAGGTAAATTTCTAAATAGAAATAAAATAATATCAAAAAAAATAATGCAATATAACTCAATTAGAAAAAATAATTTTGATAATCCTCTTGGACCGCTTTTAATTAAGAAAACAATCAAAGATAATCCAATACACCCTCTATATTGTTCTGATTATTCCATCCTCCAATCTTATTTTTAGGTAGTAAGGCTCAAATGCAAACCAGTATTTTTAGCTATTCCATTAAATATGTGTTAATTTCTATTTGTTTAGTTAACCTAATATGAAAATTTCAAAGCAATTAAATAAACTAAAAAACTTGAATGTTGAGGCAGAAAAATGTTCTACAAGAGAAGAAGCAAAAAAAATAATTAATAAAGCAAACAAAGCACAAAGTAAAATCAACAAATAAATAAAAAGTAATTTCACATATTCACCATATTAATTTCTTAGTATTTATGTCTTTGAAAATAATTAAAATAAGGAAATCGCACGAAAGATTTAGATCGACTAGAGAATGGCTAAATTCGATGCATTCATTTTCTTTCGCAGAGCATAGAGATCCAAAATGGGATAATTTTGGGAAAATTAGAGTTATAAACGAAGATATTATTTCTCCTAATGCAGGTTTTAATACACATTCTCATGCAAATATGGAAATAATTACTGTCGTAACAAAAGGAGCAATAACTCATAGAGACTCTTTAAACAATCTTGGAAAAATTCACAAAGATGAAGTACAAGTTATGTCTGCAGGTACTGGAATCTCTCATAGCGAGAAGAATGAAGAAAATGAGACCTGTAAGTTGTTCCAGATTTGGATATACCCTCAAAAAGAAAATATCAAACCTCGATATGATCAAATTTCATTAAATGAAAAGTTGTGGGACAATCTTATTTTTAATTACAAAGATGCTAAAAATAATAAGCTTTCTTTAAATCAAAGTATCTCTTTATGGCGTTGTAAATATAAGCCAATTAAAGAAAAAAAATTGCCATTAAAAATCGATAAATATAATTGGATACAAATAATAGAAGGTAGCCTTTTATTAAAAAGTAAAGACTCCAATTCAACTTTATGCCTCGAATCTGGAGATGGCTTGGGTTTTGAAGTTAATTATTATGATGATGTCTCTATAGATACTGAAAAAGAACTAGATTTTCTCTTATTTTCGATGCCTTCCTTGTAATTTATACGTTACTTTTACCCATCAACTCCTTTATTAAATGCATTTAACGCCTGCAAAGCCATATTAAGGTGAACTTCCATAGCACCAAGAGCAATTAAAGAATTCGGTGATTTATCTTTTAGTAAATTTTCTTTTCTTTTTGATAACTCATTAACTACTTTCTTAGTTGAAGCTTCCCAATTATTGATTAACTCTTCAAATTCTCTTTTTTCAGGACTTTCTATTTCTGCTAATTCATCAGAAAAAAGAGAATCCTTTTGTGCCTTAAGCATCAAGTAACTTAATTTTTTATGACTTATTGCTTGAGGTAAATTGTTAGATTCACTCATTACTAGTAATTCATTTATAGTCAAAATCTAACTAATTAAGTGAATATTTGCTAGAGGGGAGACGGTTGTGATGACCGACCTGAAAATTACGAAACGATACTTGAACAAAAAATGGATTTATTAACCTTTAATTTTTCACTTATTAGTTTCTTGAAATAATCTCCACGCTCTTCATAATTTCTAAATTGATCAAAACTAGAGCATGAAGGTGAGAATAATAATGTTCCGACCCTATCATTTTGTAAATAATGAAAAACAAAATTTAAAAGCTCTTTTAGTTCTGAAAATTCAAAAATATTTTTTTTAAATCCTTCATTAATAAGCGCCATTTTTAGTACTTTTGAGCTTTCTCCAAAAAGGAAAACACATTTAACTTTTTTCTTTAAAACTTTTATCCACTCACTATATTCATTACCTTTTAATCTACCCCCAGCAATGATTATTATTTGACCTTCAATTGAACTTATTCCCGCAATAGATGAGTCAAAATTTGTAGCTTTACTATCATTAATGATTTCCAGATTATTATTTTTAAAAATTGTTTCCATCCTATGGGGTAATTGTTTGTAATTAGATAAAGAATCTTTAATCTTCTTGCCAGATAATCCAACTTTTCTTGCTGCTGCAATTACCAATAAAAGATTTTGAAGATTATGCATTCCTTTTAAAGAAAAATGTTCAAGTTTGAATAATTTCTTCCCTCTCTCAACAATGTACGCTTGTTCATCTATCCAATAATCGCAATGAATAAAATTTGATTTATCGAAACTAGTTGTTATCCAAACCCCTCTTGATAGCGAACTGTAGTTATTTCTTAGGTTTTTATCGTCATAATTATAAATTCTAAAATCAGATTTTTCTAACAAGCTTTTTTTTATGTTGAAATAATTTTCAAGTGTTTTATGTCTTTCAAGATGATCTTCTGTGAAGGTTGTCCATATTCCAATATTAGGTTTTACTTCTGGAGATATTTCTATTTGATAACTGCTTAATTCAGCTACAACCCAATCAATTTTTTCATGTTTTTTGGAGTGAGCATACTCACATAAAGGTGTACCAATATTTCCAGCAAAAGGAGCATATAATCCAGTATCACAGAGTATATGGCTTAGTAGATGAGTAACAGTAGTCTTGCCATTAGTGCCAGTAATACCTATCCAATTTGTGTCTTTTAAAATTTCCCATGCAACATTAATTTCTCCAATTACTTTAATTCCCTTTTTTTTTAATTCAATAATAGTTATATGGTCATAAGGTATTGATGGACTTACAACAACAGATTCGATCTCTTTCAAAAAAGGTTGAATTTCTTCAAATACAAATTCTTTATTTAGAGAAACTATGATATTAAGCTCTTCTAATGCTGTTTTTCTTTCTAAGAATTCTATCCCATCTTTACTTTCCCAAACTATTACTCTCTTATTGATGCTTCTCAAATACTTGGCAGCCCAAAATCCAGATTTACCTAATCCAATTACAAGATTAATATTTCTTTTACTTGAGTGATTATCTATCATTAAATTTATAATTTCATTTATATTAATTGTGTTTAAAGGGTAATTCAATCATGAGATTTTTCTTCAGTATTTATAGTATTCGCCCAAGAAAAGTTAATTAATGGAAGATAATACTGCTAAATATTGGTTCTCTTGGTTTTATGAAAAGTGGGAGAAAAATGCTCCAGGTGAATTAATTGAACAGGGTTTAACTCCGTCTCAGATTGCTGAGCGTTTTGTTAATGAAAACCATGATAGTTTTATTCAATTGTCAAAAAAAATTGATGAAAAAAATTTTGATGCCTTAACAGAATTTATGAAGCTCTCAGAGAGTGAATTACATATCTTGAAGTATTTTCTAAAGTTAGTAAAAATGAAAAATTCATAAGAAGTTATTAATTATTTCGAGGCTTTTCTCCCATAAATTTTTTCTTTCTTTTTTATTCATGGCGAAAGGCGAAGTAGGGGATAATTTTGGATGACCTCTGAAATTAAATCTAGGACCATAATGATCACCGCCTCTTGCGTCTGGTGAAGTAGCTGCAAAAAGCTGAGGTAAAGCACCCATCTCAGCAGTTTGAAAAATAGGACTAAATAATTCCAATGAGAATGTTTCTAATGGACCAGGGTTAGGTTTTTGAGCAGTAAAGAGATTTGTTTTTGCAATTCCTGGGTGAGCAGCTAAAGAGAGTATATTTTTGTGCTTTAAGTTCTCATTTAGTTCCAAAGCAAACATTACATTTGCCAATTTGCTATTGGAGTAAGATTCCCATTTGTTGTAATAGTTCTCGGCTTTCAGATTTTTCCAACCAACTTTGCCAAAAAATTGTGCTCCGGAAGTCACCGTCACTATTCTAGATGCTTCTTTTTTTTCAATAATTGGAAGTAGCTTTAGAGTCAAAAGCATATGAGCTAGATGATTAACTGCAAATTGTATTTCATATCCCTGGGCACTAAATGTTTTAGGCGGATGCATAATGCCTGCATTATTGATTAGTAAATCCAAATTTTCAAAATTATCAAAAATTTTGGACTGAACTTCAACAATATTTTTTAAATCTGACAAATCTAATTCTAAAGGTGTAAATAATCCTTCAGGATTAAGACCTTTAAGTTTTTTGATTGTTTGATTAGCTTTTTCAAGTGATCTACAAGCTATAACAACATGAGCATTTTTTTCTGCTAAGGCCTTTGCAGTGTAGTATCCAAGACCACTATTCGCACCAGTAATTAGCGCTGTTTTGCCTGCAAGGTTTGGAATATTAGATGTTTCCCAGTTAGAGATTTTAGGTCTTGAAATTGTGGCAGTCATTTAGTAATCCTGCAAATTGCTTTGGAATTTAACCAAAAATTAATTACTTTTCCACTGTAAATACTGGAAGTCAGTATCGTGAGCTCTTATTGAAGGTACTATTTAAAATTATTTTTGAATGGCATATTGCCAATCGTTATTTTGAGATAAACTTTTCTCTCTAAGTAACTGTAATTTCCTACTATTTATTTTTATAACTATCCCATTAGTTGGATATTTCGCAAATATTTTTCTCTCTAACCAATTTTTTTTATATATTTGGATTTCGCTTGTATTATTTGTGAAGTAACTGTCAGGGGTGCTGAAGCCACATTTTTTAAGATAGTTAAGGGTTTCGTATTGATTAAGTCTTCCATTAAGTATTTGGAAACAGCAAAAGCGGAGACTTTCTCCAATCCCTTTCTTATCATTGAGGTATTTTCTTGTAATTCTTTGGGAAATGCCGGCAACTTGGTTTGTAGCGTATAGTTCACCTCTAATTTGAAAATCTCGTTTGATAGGAATACAATCGGGGACATTTTTAATTTGTTTAATTTTGCTTGAGACATCAAATCCTTTTTTTGTAATAGCTTTATTAAACTTGCCATCTAGATATCTAATTGCAATAGCACAGCCATCAATTTTTGGTTGAATGCTTAATCTTGTTTTTGTTAATAAACTTTCCAAAAATTCTTTATAGTTTTCTTTGGCTAATTTTGGCAAAAGTTTATTATTTTTTTGATTAAAGTAGCCAGGCTCTCGATCAACAGGAATAAAGAGCTTTTCAAGTTGCTTAAATGCATCATCCGAAATTATGCCTTCACCTAGTCTGTATTGTTCATCAAGATACTTAACATCTCTCACTAATAAATTATTCATAATAATTTTGAGAAATATTTAAAAATCTTTTAGAAAAAATCATTTAAATAAAGATTTGAAAATTAAAATTAGATCTAAAAAGTATTTGACCACTAAATATCCTCCTACGCAGAGAGCGATTTAAGAGTATAAAATGTACTAATAAGACGTTTAAATTAAATACTTCAATCAAACATATTTACTTAAAAGCGAAATAGAAAATTTTAAGGATTAATTTAAAGGCAAATTTTTGAAATTTCTATCAATACAAAAAAAAATTTTTTAAAGTTATGAGAAAATGTCATTTTTATTAAAAGCTCAACATACCTGGGAAAAATTTGCGAAATACAAAATCAATGATTATGCAAAACTAAGAAATTTTGATTTTGGGCCAAATAACGAAAGTTCAGTTTCAAAATTATCGCCTTTCATTACTCATAGAATATTATCGGAATATGATCTGATCCATGATATTAAAAGTAAGTACAAAATCAAAAATTCAACTAAATTTGTTGAAGAAATATTTTGGAGAGTTTACTGGAAAGGGTGGATGGAAAATAGACCTAAAGTTTGGAGAAATTTTATTTCAGAAAAAAATCTCGATTTTGATTATGAGTTATATGAAAGTGCAATTAATGGCAATACAGAATTAGATTTTTTTAATTCTTGGGTACATGAATTAAAGCAGTACAACTATTTGCATAACCATACAAGAATGTGGTTTGCGAGTACTTGGATATTTAATTTAGGCCTCCCATGGCAACTGGGAGCAAAGTTTTTCTTTAAATATCTTTTTGATGGAGATGCTTCATCTAATCTCCTTAGCTGGAGATGGGTCGGAGGATTGCAAACGAAGGGAAAACAATATCTTTTTTCATCATCAAACCTCAGAAAGTTTTCAAATAATAGATTTAATGTAGAAAAAATAAGTAATCAACAAATTTTTCTTGAAGAATCTAATCAAATACCATTTGAAGATGAGATTTATAAAAATGATATGGATCCTAAATCAGATAATCTGATTATGTTTGAAAATGATCTGCACCTTGCAACCCTTAAAAATTTACTTCCAAGCTATAAAAAAGTATTTATTATCCTTTTAAAAAATGAACAAA